>QFOU01000064.1 GCA_003241595.1 Pseudomonas fluorescens | reverse complement strand
CTGAACCCTGTCCGGCACCGGGGCGGGGAAACTGGCTCCGCCCAGTTTCCCCGAACCCCTTCAGGCTCGCCAGGTTAAGCGCCGCTTTTGTGTGGTGCCGTTATTTTTTGGTTCGTTTTTTGCGTTTAGGGTTCTCGAGCGGAATAGTTGAGGTATACCCAAATGAAGAGAAATTTCGGTTACTGTCCCAAAACTGTCCCAAATTTCGATTTAGAGACAAAAAAAGAGGGCTTAGATTTCGTCTAAGCCCTTGTAAAAATTGGCGCGCCCGAAGAGATTCGAACTCCTGACCCTCAGATTCGTAGTCTGATACTCTATCCAGCTGAGCTACGGGCGCCTAGGCGGAGTGGGTATCAAACCCTTTTCCCTCCGTCAAGCATTTCTGTTAGGGTGCGTGCATGAAAAAGCAAAACGCAACGGCCATTTCTGCCGCCCCCCAGTCTGGAGATGTTTCCGAAATCAAAGCTATTTCAATGGCTTTGATTAATCCTTTAGCGCTAATTGTAACCGGTTTAGCTACAATTTGGGCGGGTTACCATGTGGAAAATATTCCTGCCCCCACGCTGGCATATGCGCTGTTTGCCTTCTATTTAAGCCTTCTTGCGGTCATTGATGCCCGTCACAAGATACTTCCCCACACGCTTACATGGTCGTTGGCGGTGTTGGGTGTCGCATTCGCACCCACTCTGGGGTTAACCTATACCGAAAGCCTCACCGGCGCGGCAGTGGCCTTTGGCGGTCTGTTCCTGTGCGGCTGGATAGCCCAGATTCTCACGGGCAAGGAATCGCTGGGCGGCGGAGACCTCTGGCTTGTCCTCGCACTCGGCGCATGGGTCGGGGTAGGGGGCCTGCCGATGTTGCTGATGGCAACAGCCGTAACCGGTATCCTGTCGGTGTGCATTCGCCGCTATGTCACGCAGAATATGCCGAACTACTATCAGCCGGAAAACGCCCAGTTCCCCTTCGGCCCAGCGCTGTGCGCGGCAGGTTGGCTGGCATTGCTTTATAAATCAGCCTATTGGGATACAATCGAAATGCTTATCGGAACAGCATCTTAGTTGAAACGCCAATAGGTTGGCGGTATCGTTCCGCCTGAAAATTACACGCATGAGCCAACTCTTCACCCCCGCACTCCCAGTTCTGGAAGCCCTAAGCGCTTACGAGGTTAAAGCCGTAGGTGGTGCCGTCCGTTCCTGGCTGCGCAAGGATCCGCTCACAGGGCTGGATATCGACCTCGCCATCAACGCAACGCCCGATCAAACCGAGGAAGCCCTTCACGCCGCCGCTATTCCCACATCCGATGCCGGCAAACGCTGGGGCACGGTTACGGCATTGCTGAATGGAGAATCCTTCGAGATCACATCTCTGCGAGAAGATGTCTATATGCCGGGTTCGCGTTATCCCACGGTGAATTTCATTACCGACTGGGAGGCCGATGCCCACCGCCGCGATTTCACGATCAACGCCATCTATCTTTCGCCGCAGGAAGAGCTGTACGACCCCTTCGACGGTTCCACCGATCTCCGCAACGGCATCGTCCGCTTTATCGGAGCACCCGAGGTACGCCTGTCGGAAGACCCCCTCCGACTCTACCGGTTCTGGCGCTTCTGCGGCCACTATGGGCTCGGCGGAGTGAATGCCGATCTTATCGAGGTATTTCGTAACGCGCTGCCTGGCCTTATCTCGGTCAGCCGCTCCCGCCGCCAAACCGAGTGGCAAAAACTGCAAGAGTCTCCTCAAGGCGTCGCCGTCGTTGCCGAACTCCAGCGGCATGATCTCTACGAAGATATGGCGGTCTAATAAGACAGGATTTGTATAAGGTTTGTCGGATTCACATCGAAGCAAAGAAGAAAGCCCCTGCATCATGCAGGGGACTTTTCTTAAACGCCATCATGGCGCTCGCGTATCAACAACCCCGATCAAGATGTCTTGATCAAAGCCGCCACTTCATCTTTGGTCGGACGCGCCGCCGGTACAGGCACAACCTTAGGCAATACTACAGGCTTGTCGCTCGCACTGGCTTTTTCAGCTTCAATACGTTCGGCAAGGCATTCCGCCTGCTTGCTCGGAGAGAGCTTGGCATAATGGAGGTGGAACCCCCGCTTGCCCAACGCTTCCAGTTCGCAGTTCTGCAGTCCGCGCTTTACCCAGCTCGGGTTCACATAGGGTGCATGATAGTTCATGGAGTCGGTCTTAAGTCGACCAGCCTCATAGGCTACCATGGCCTTATGTGTTTCCCGTCCAGCCAAGGTCCAGTGCATGTCACTGTCGCTCGGATGTTTGCGGGCGCACGGCGCGTTGATGAAAGAGTACATCGCAACCTTAAGAGGCCCCGCTGCAGTCTTCTTCACACGCTTTTCATAAACCACCTCGAAAATGGTATCCGGATATTCATCCGAAGCCACTCGAGTCAGAATATTGGCCGCAATAGCTGCCATATCCTGTCGGGTCACCGCGCTGTTGGCCTTGGCCTCGCAGTAAAGGGCAATGCGCATGGCATTGAATTCTTTCATGCGGGCGGCTTCTTCCTTACTGCGGATGATTTCATTCATCCGCGCTTCGGCTTCAGCCTCGGCGGCAGCCAGCTCGGCAATGTTCTGGGTATGAGCCTGATAGGCGTCAACCGATTGAGGAATAACAGCACCCAACATAATCGCAAGGGTGAGGATATTGCTCAAAACGGTCACAAACCGACGCGGCCGAACCGAGATGATTCCGTCGTTCTGACGGGCAGATTTAGAGAAGGCATGCTTGAGAGTGAACTTGAATTTACGCATCACAAAAGCTCCTACGCACAATAAAAGGAGGGAAAAAAACAAGATGCTTCAGCCGCCCGATATGGGAAGACCTTGGGTTTTTATGCATAGCCGCACAAATCCCGACCAAAATCCCATCACAACACACTGACATCATACACAGGCGCAGCTATGCTCCAGCCATGCAACCCACGCCTGCCGAGCATCTGAAACGCGCGCTTGTACCCCACATCATGGCGCTGATGGCGGCCTTCGGTGGTCTGTTCGGTGCGGGTGCTTTCTTTCTTTTGCCGTTCAACCCACCTGTTATCACCGGCCTGCTGGTACTGGGAATAGCTCTTATCTTCTCAGCCTTCGCATTCAACATCACTACCAAAGCGATTGCGATATTCACTGTGATGTTCGGCCTTACGTTCAGTCTTGCCACATGGCAAACCGGGCGCGTGCAGCACGTTAATTTCGCGGCATCCTCCAAACCGCACTGGGTTGTGGGTACAGTCACCGAGCTCGCCGAAAATCCCACCAAACCCAACCGTGTCACGGTGCTGATGAACAATGTCGAACTCTACGGCCTTGGCCCCAATCACATTAAAACCGCGAGCATCGGTGTTTTCAAAAGTCAGATAGAAGATCTGGCCGTAGGGCAGGGGGTCGCCATTTCGGCAGCGCTCTTGCCGCCCGAACCACCCAAGTATAACGGCCAGCGCGATAGCCGCCTCTGGAAATACTTCAACGATACCCGCATCACGGGCTATTCAATGGGTGGTGTCGAGTCCACCTACCACCCGGCTCCACCCAAACCCCTGCAATATGCGGTTCTGCAGTGGGTGGAAGATCTGCGCACAACCATCAACACGCAAACTGCTTCTATGGCACAAGGCGCCGTTACCGCACTGCTGACCGGAGACGAATCCGCCGTACCTCCCAAACTGCGGGAGGCCTATATCAAAACGGGGTTGTCCCACCTGCTGGCCATTAGCGGAATGCAACTTACCATCGTGGCCTTGGGCTTATTCTGGATATTCGCCGCACTGCTCGCCCGCATCCCTAACTTGGCTCTTCATACCAACGTTCGTATCTGGGCCGCGGTCATGTCGTTGAGCGTCACACTGTTCTATACCTTCCTGGCAGGTGCCGCTATCAGCCTTGTGCGCGCAAGCCTCATGTCGGCCATCGTGTTGGGGGCCATTATCTTCGGGCGTATGTCGAATGCGGTTCGCGGCTGGTGCGCGGCGGTGATTGTCATCATGCTCGTCAACCCGCTTATGGTCACGCGCGCGGGCTTTCTTCTCAGCATTACGGCGGTTTTGGCCCTATTGCTGCTGGCAATATCCGAAGAACCCGTCTGGAAGGGCGGCAAACTCACCTCATGGCTGCGTGGTCTCGTGCTCGCCACCATTGTGGCAGGTGCCGCGACTGCACCCGTTCTGGTCGGATATTTCGGGCAATTCTCAGCCATCAGCATGTTCGCCAATATCATTGCCGTGCCGGTCATGGCGGTAGCCACTTACCTTGGTATGCTGGCCCTTGCGGTCTGGCCCTTGGGCTTTCAGGATATCCCACTCCGCCTGATGACAGCCACGGTGGAAATCGCCAACAACTGGGCCTACCTGCTGGAAAAGCAACCCTACAGCTATGTCTCAATCCCTAAATATCTCTGGATGCTGGTCGCACCATTTGCATTGCTCACACTCTCCGCCGCCTATACGCAAAAATGGAAGACCATGGTTGCCAGCCTTGTGGGTCTTACGCTGATTCCCGTCGCCATCGCCATGCTCACCCCTAAGCCGGATGTTCTGATTTGGGATGGTGGCGCCATCGGCCTCTACCGCACACGAGGCGAAGTCTTCACCCCGCTCTGGGCCGATAGTCTCGATAACCTCACTAAAACCGCCAGATACGCGAATGTCGAACTCACCGGTCTCTCGCCGGATATTCCTAAAACGGTCGATGAATCCTTTATGCCCGTCACAGAGCATGAGCACTTCGCGTGGGCCGAACGTCGTGCCGGAAAATGGCTTGTCCAGCCGATTTCCTGTGTGCGTCCATGGCAGAAAACCACCGAAGCCTGCTGGTAATCGCCCCGTAAACGGCATAAAATAAAACGATCAGAGGGAAGGGGAATCTTATATGGCATCGCATGTCAGCGTTATCGGTCTTGGCTATATGGGCCTGCCAATGGCGGCGATTCTCGCAACTTCCGGCCATAAGGTCACGGGCGTGGATATCAATCCGCATGTCGTCACTTCCGTGAACAACGGCCAATGTCCGTTTGCCGAGCCAGGTATGCCGGAGCTTGTCGCTCAAGCCCACCAGTCCGGTAACCTTGTTGCGGTAACCAAACCCGTGCCCGCCGAGATTTTCATCCTCAGCCTTCCCACTCCGGTAGACCACACCACGCACGAGGCCGACATGTCGTTTGTCGAAGCCGCCGCCGCCAGCATCGCTCCCGTCCTGAATGGCGGAGAACTGGTCATGCTGGAAAGCACTTCGCCTATGGGCGCCACGCGCAAATGCGTAAAGGGTGTGATCGAGTCGCTGCGCCCCGATCTCACCGATAAGATCGACTACGTCTTCAGCCCGGAACGTGCCATTCCGGGCACTACTCTTAAAGAAATGGTCGGCAACGACCGCCTCATCGGTGGCGTTACGCCACAAGCCGCCGCTCGTGCTAAGCAACTTTACAGCAGTTTCTGCACGGGCCAGTTGTTGGAAGCCACGGTCGAAGAGGCCGAAATGGTCAAGGTGGTGGAAAATGCCAGCCGCGATGTTCAAATCGCCTTCGCAAATGAGCTGAGCATGGTCTGCGAACGCCTCGGCCTCGATGTTTGGCGTATCATCAAACTGGCCAACCACCATCCGCGGGTCAACATCCTCAGGCCGGGCGCCGGAGTTGGCGGCCACTGCCTCGCAGTCGATCCCTGGTTCATCATCAATTCCGCTCCCGAACTCACACCACTCATGCAAGCCACGCGTTCCGTGAACGACATTAAGCCGTTCTGGGTAACCGAACAGATTCGGAAGGTGAGCGAGAACATCGGTCGCAAACCTGTGGTAGCCTGCCTCGGTCTCGCATATAAGCCGGATGTCGATGACCTCCGCGAAAGTCCCTCGATCACGGTGGTGAACGAACTGATCAAACAGGGTTACGAACTGCGCGTGGTCGAGCCTCACCTCACAAGCTGGCAACAACCCCTTCATGCCTTGGAGGACGCCGTGACCCAATCCGACATCGTGGTCACGCTGACCGGCCACAAGGCGTTCCAATCCCTCCCGCAAGGCGCTCTCAAGGGCAAACACATCCTCGACATCGCAGGCATCTACCTTACCCGTCCCGAGCTCTCCCAATAGGCAAAAACGTATCAGATACAAAACAGAGAAAGCCCCATCACAGGGCTTTCTTTTGTCGGGAAGAGAGGGCGGCAGATACCGCCTCGATCTCGTTCGTATATCGGGTTACCAACCAGCGCCGTAAATGCGCCAGCTCCTCAAATGAGGGCAAGTTGCGGCCATAACTCCAATCCAGCAAATGGCCGTATTGGGCTCTGGGCACCTGTGCCAGCAGGTCGACAGGTGCAACGCCGCTTTCCGTTTGTATAAAACGCAACATCAATGCCACGGCTATGGGGTCGCGCAGGTCGCAATGTTCAATCCGCTCAATAAGGCACAAACGGTTGGCCACAAGGCCCTCGCAATGCGCGCGGTAATCAGGGTGTTCTGTCAAAGCAGCAAAGAAGAAAGAGTTCGGCATAACCAACCTCATGCAGGTAAAAAAGAAAGGAGTGGACAGGTCATAAACCTATCCACCCCATTTGTCACTCAGGTTTGAACGTCCGGTAGCAACTCGTGAAGAGGCTGCCACCGGAAGGACATCATACTCTTAAGCGGCTTTCGAGCTTTTCTTGGGCGCCTTTGCAGCCTTCGCTTGCACTACCGGCTTGGCCTTCAAAAGCGGGATCAAATACTGCCCCGTATGGCTGGCAGCAACCTTTGCCACTTCCTCCGGCGTACCCTCGGCGATCAGTTGCCCGCCACCACTCCCACCCTCAGGCCCGATATCCACAAGCCAGTCGGCGGTCTTAATCACATCCAGATTATGCTCGATAATAACCATGGTATTACCAGCATCCACAAGGCGGTGGAGTACCTTTAACAGCTGATCGATATCCGCAAAGTGCAAACCGGTCGTCGGCTCGTCCAGAATATAAAGCGTGCGGCCGGTCGCGATCTTCGTCAGTTCCTTCGCCAACTTCACGCGCTGCGCTTCCCCACCAGAAAGCGTCGTCGCATTCTGCCCCA
>QFOU01000063.1 GCA_003241595.1 Pseudomonas fluorescens | reverse complement strand
GACCGAAGGCGGCGGCTACGGCAAAGCTGCGTTGCATGACGGCGAGGTGCTGGCGGCGCAGCAGGAAGTAGCTGGCGATGGCGAGCACGAACATGGAGCCGCAGACGTAACCGGCGCTGAGGGTGTGCACGAACTTGGCCTGGGCGATGGGGTTGAAGACGACCTCGGCGAAGTTGGTCATTTCCATGCGCATGGTATCCGGATTAAAGGCCGAGCCGGCGGGGAATTGCATCCAGCCGTTGGCGATGAGAATCCAGAGGCCGGAGAGGTTGGTGCCGAGGGCGAGGAAGCCGGTGACGGCGAGGTGCTGGATGCGGGTGAGTTTTTTCCAACCGAAGAAGAACAGGCCGATCATGGTGCTTTCCAAGAAAAATGCCATCAGCCCTTCGATGGCCAGAGGTGTGCCGAAGATGTCTCCGACATAGTGGCTATAGTAGGCCCAGTTGGTGCCGAACTGGAATTCCATGGTGATACCGGTGGCCACGCCCATGGCGAAGTTGATGCCGAAGAGTTTGCCCCAGAACTGGGTGGCTTGTTTCCAGACCTCGTTTTTGGTCATGACATAGGTGGCCTCGAAAATGACCAGTAACCAGACCAGCCCCAAGGTGAGGGGCACGAACAGGAAGTGGTAGAGGGCGGTAGCGGCGAATTGGAGCCGGGCGAGGGTGACGGGATCGAAGTCCATGATTTTCCAGTGGGTAGTTGTGAGTAGGTAGTGGTCAGTTGGGGAAAGTGAAATTTAGTCCCAGGGACTTCGGGGGATGAGTTGTTTTTGGGGGCTGGCATTGGGTGTGAGGAAGTAGTGGGCGATGGCTTCGGTATGGCCTTGGACCTTGTGATCCTTCACCAGCCAGTACCAGATGCCCATGAGCACCGTGATCTTGATCACGATGAGGAGGGCCAGTTTCCAGATGAGATGGTCTTTTTTAAAGGCCGTTCGGGTGGGGTTGCGGGACATCATGGACGGGAGCATAGTGCGCGCATGAAAACGCACCTTGATTTTGGTCAAACGGCTTTAGATGCCACTGGCGGCACTTTGAATATCGTAATGGATGGCTTGAGGATTGCGCCGTTATTTCTTGATATGGATGAGAAAGTGTTGGGACAGATTGCGGCCAAGGCCCATGAGAAGACCTATGGCGAGGGCGATGTGTTGTGTCATCAGGATGATGTGGCGCATACGGTGTGGTTGGTGCTTTCTGGATGGGTGAAGCTGACCCGCGAGACCTTGGATGGGGCTGAGGCTGTGTGGGATGTGCTGGGGCAGGGACATGTGGTGGGGCTGGAGACTTTAGCTTCGCCGTACGTGCACACGACGCGGGCTGTGGCGGTGGGCGAGGTGAGTGTGCTAGCGATTCCGCATAGCGTATTGCGGGTGTTGTTGGAGAGTTCTCCGGATTTTGCACGCAAAGTGCTGGGTTTTGTATTGCGTCAGCAGCAAGATGAGCACTTGGATATGGAGCACCGTGCCCACCAGACCGCGCCGCAGCGGATTGGGTGCTTTTTGTTACGGTTGGCGGGGACGCCGGAGAGCGGCAAGGTGGTGATGAACCTGCCGTTTGATAAAGGGTTGCTGGCGGCACGGTTGGGGATGCAGCCGGAGACGTTTAGTCGGGCTTTGGCGAAGCTTAAGCAAGAGACCGGCATGACCATGGTGGGGCCGCATGTGGAGATGGACATTGCGCGGATGGAGATGTTTGCTTGTGGACAGTGTTCGGGGACTTATCCGTGTAAGTAGTAGGTTGACCAAGATCAAGGCGCGGGGGCGTTTTTGATTTTAGGGTGGCGGTATGATCCGCATTGAAGAGCCCGAAATTCCTTTCGATTTAGTTGAGAAATATGGCGGGGCTGTGCCGCGCTACACGAGTTATCCGACCGCGCCGCATTTTCATGCCGGTGTGGACGGGGCGTGTGTGGAGGAGTGGTTGCGTGAGATAGCCGTGATGGCGCGGCAGCCGGTTGCTTCGGTTTATCTCCACATGGCGTATTGCAAGGCGCTGTGTTTGTATTGCGGGTGCAATATGAAAGTAACGCACCATGCGGGTGTGATTGGTGAGTATGTGCGGGTAGTGGAGGACGAAATTCGGCGTGTGGGGGCATTGAGTGGGCGTATCAAGGTAGAAAGTTTGCACTTAGGTGGGGGCACGCCGAGTTATGTGCCGTTGCAGGATCTGGAGCGGTTGTTTGTGGTGTTGCGGGAGTGCTTTGAGATTGGGGAGGGGGCGGAGATTTCGATGGAGATGGACCCGCGCCAGTTGCCGGAGGGGTTGCCCGCGTTGATGGGCAAGTTGGGTTTTACGCGCGCGAGTTTGGGGATTCAGGATACCAACCCGGATGTGCAGGCGGTCATACGGCGGGTGCAGCCACAGAGCATGAATGTGCGGGCGGTGAAGCTACTGCGGGAAGCGGGGGTGGAGAATATCAATGTGGATTTGTTGTATGGTTTGCCGAAGCAGACGGTAACGACCATCCGGCAGACCGTGAAGGATGTGATGGAGTTGCGGCCTGACCGCATCGCGTTATTTGGCTATGCGCATGTGCCGTGGATGAAGAAGCATCAAGCGGTGTTGGAACAGTATGGCCTGCCGGATGCGAATGTGCGGTTGGCGATGTTTAATGCGGCGGTGGAGGCTTTGTTGGATGAGGGGTATGTGGCGGTGGGCATCGACCATTTTTGCCTGCCGACGGATAGCATGGCGAAGGCGTTGAAGGGTGGGGAGTTGAAGCGCAACTTTATGGGCTATACCACCGATGATGCGCCGTTACTGTTAGGGTTTGGGGCGAGTGCCATCAGTCAGTATCCGCAGGGATATGCGCAGAATGTGACTGCGCCTGCCGACTACTTGCGGGCGATGGAGAGTGCGGGGTTGCCGATCGCGCGGGGGATTCGGGTGAATGCCGATGATGTGGCGCGGCGGGGAGTTATCGAGCAGTTGCTCTGTGGAATGGGAGTGGTGCAGCCCGATTTGAATGACCTGCTGGTGCAGCCGCATACCCTACGCGGGATGGTGGTGGATGGGATTGCCGAGTGGCGTGGCGATGCCCTGCGGATCACTGAGAAGGGGCGGCCTTTTGCGCGGGCGGTGGCGGCGTGTTTTGACGCGTATTTGCCGCAGGGGACTGGTGGGCGGCATTCGAAGGGGATTTAAAAAAGGAGCCGGTTGGCTCCTTTTTAGATGCGGTGGCGGTTAGAAGCGGTAACCGATACCGAGACCGGCGACCACGGGGTTGAGCTCGGCTTTGGCGGTGACGGCGCCGTTGTTTACAGAGACATCGGTGCTGACGTAGATCTTTTTTATATCCGCATTCAGATAGATGTTGTCGGTGAGTTTGTAATCGACACCGGCTTGGAGGGCGACGCCGAAGCTGTCGTCGTATTTGACGGAATTGAAGCCAGGATGGTCGGCATCGTAGAAGTGGGCATAGGTGATGCCGGCGCCGACATAGGGTTTGAACTGACCGAGTTGTTCGTTGGTGAAGTGATATTGCACGGTGGCGGTGGGAGGCAGCAGGCGCACCGAGCCGAGATCGATATTACCACCGGTGCGGGCGACCTTGGTATCGTGTTTGGTGGTGGCGGCAATGACCTCGACCCCGATATTGGGGGTAACGAAGTAGGTGAGGTCGACCTCCGGCACGGTATCGGTATCGCCTTTGGGTTTACCACCGATGCTGGTGTTGGTGATGCCGCCATCGTTTGCCGGATTCACTTGAACGACACGGCCGCGGACGAGCCATTTGCCTTCGGCGGTATCGGCGGCATGAACAGTGAGTGTGGTGGTGAGGAGGAGGGCGGCGGCAAGGCCGGTGAGGGGGAGTGTTTTCATGGGAGATATGTCCTTGTTGTGGCCTTAGGCTAGGACAAATAGGCGGAGTGCTTTTTGACAGATATCAATCGTTTGACATTTTGACATAAAAAAAACCGCCCGTGAGGGGGCGGTTGTGTTGAACTGCACGTGCTTATTGGGCGGAAGCAGGTGCCGGAGCCGGTGTGATGGCGTCCTTGGCGTCGTTCAGGTCGTCCTGAATCTTTTCGCCATTGGTGCGGCTGCTGGCTTCGTCGACGGCTTCGCCAAGGTTACCCTGGCTCAGCTCGTTCACGGTGCCGTCGAGGCGTTCGCCCGCCGTGCGTTCGTGGTTCATGTAGCTATAGCCCACATAGGCTGCGATAAGACCTACGATGATGGCAACGATAATCACGGGTGTTTTCATGGATGGTTTTCCTTCCTGTTGACTGCCAGACAACGGGGCGGAGCGGAGAATGTTCCGAAACCATGCATATTTCGCGGGGAAGGGAATAAAAAATGGTGGTCAGGGTCAGAATCGAACTGACGACACAAGGATTTTCAGTCCTTTGCTCTACCGACTGAGCTACCTGACCACCCATGCGCGGGAGACTTGTTGAGAGACTCCATTTGCTTGTGCAGCGGCGGCAACATAGCAAAATCTGGGGGTTTGGCAATCTCTTTTTTACCAAGAGTGCGAATAAGCGAGGCGGGGGTTGAGGAGACGGAACTTTCGGCGTAGTTTGGCGTGGTTGTTCGGAATTCCCATAATAAAGAAAGATAATGAGATGAGCCAATCTACTCCTGCCAGAGGTTATGCAGCGCTTGATGCCAAAACGCCGTTGGTGCCGTTTGAGTTCGAGCGTCGGGCGGTAGGTGATAATGACGTGAGCCTTGATATTGTTTTCTCCGGCATTTGTCACAGTGATATCCACCAAGCCCGCAGCGAGTGGGGGCCGGCCCTATACCCGATGGTGCCGGGGCATGAGATCATCGGTAAGGTGAAGGCCGTGGGTGCCAAGGTTTCTAAGTTTAAAGTTGGTGATACCGTGGGGGTTGGCTGCTTGGTAGATAGCTGCCGCACCTGTGCCAGCTGTAAGGATGACCTTGAGAATTACTGCGAAAAAGGGATGGTAGGCACCTATAACTGTGAAGACGTAAAATATGGTGGCCTGAAGCAAGGTGGTTACAGCGACCACATTGTAGTAGATGAGCGCTTTGTGGTGCGTGTACCGGATAATTTGGACATGCGCGGTGCCGCGCCCCTACTGTGTGCGGGTATTACCATGTACTCCCCGTTGCGCCACTGGAAGGCCGGGCCGGGGATGAAAGTGGGTATCGTCGGTTTAGGTGGTTTGGGCCACATGGGTGTGAAGCTGGCGCATGCCATGGGATGTGAGGTGGTGATGATCACGACCTCTCCCAGCAAGGGTGATGATGCCCGTAAGCTGGGTGCCGATGGTGTGCTTATCTCCAAAGATGCCGGTGCCATGGCCGAAGCTGCCAACAGCTTTGACCTGATCATCAGCACCATTCCGGTGAGCCATGATGTGAACCCGTACATTAACCTGCTGAAGCGTGATGCGACTCTGGTTGTGGTGGGTGCGATCAATCCGGTTGAGGCGGTGAACACTGGAGCGATGATCATGGGCCGGAAGAGCATGGCGGGTTCGGTGATTGGTGGTTTGAAAGAAACCCAAGAGATGCTCGACTTCTGCGGCAAGCACAACATTGTGAGCGAGGTTGAGGTGATTGGTGTAGACCAGATCAATGAAGCTTATGAGCGGACGATCAAAGGTGACGTTCGTTACCGATTTGTGATTGATATGAGCACTCTGTAAAACGTTAAACAAAAAGCCCCGGTTTTGGCCGGGGCTTTTTGTTGGGTGTTATTTAGTGCGCTCCTTGGCGTGTTCGGTAAGGGTGGGGTAGTCGGTCTTACCGGTGGCGAAGGTGGGGAGTTTATCCACCACGAACAGATGGCGGGGGAGGGCTAATTCCGCACCGCCGTGTTTGCGAGAGTATTGGCGGAGCGCATCCTTGGTGGCCTTGCTTTCGGTGGTGAATAGGATGAGCTGTTCCCCTTTGCGATCATCCGGTAGGGCGACCACGGCGTGCTGGCTGTCGGGCCAGCAGGCGGAGGCCATGGCTTCGGCAGCGGCTAATGAGACCATTTCACCGCCGATCTTGGCGAAGCGTTTGAGGCGGCCCTGGATGGTGATGAAGCGGAAGTCGTCGACCGTTACCATATCGCCGGTTTCGTACCAGCCGCCTTTGGGGGCTTCCAGTTTGCCTGGATTTTCGGCGCGCAGGTAGCCGAGCATGACGTTGGGGCCTTTCACGACGAGGTTGCCGCCCTCTTCGATGCCATCGACCTTATCGAGCTTATATTCCATGCCCGGCAAAAGTTTGCCGACGGAGCCGAGTTTGTAGGCCATGGGGGTATTGAGCGAGAGCACGGGTGAGGTTTCGGTGGCGCCGTAGCCTTCGAGAATACGGATGCCGAATTTTTCGAACCATGTTTTGCGAGTTTCGGAGCGGACCTTTTCGGCACCCGCAAATACGTAGCGCATGCGGTAGAAGTCGTACGGGTTGGCGTAGCGGGCATAGCCGGTGAGGAAGGTATCGGTGCCGAACATGATGGTGGCGTTAAAGTTATAAACCACCTCTGGCACGATGCGGTAGTGCAGCGGAGAGGGGTAGAGGAATGTGGGCACGCCGCGCAGGATGGGCAGCAGGGTGCCGCCGGTGAGACCGAACGAGTGGAACATCGGCAGCGCGTTGATGAGGGTATCGGTAGGGTTGAAATCGACCACTGCCGTTGCCTGTGCGACGTTGGCATTGAAGTTGATGTGGCTGAGAACCACGCCCTTCGGTTTGCCTTCTGACCCTGATGTAAACAGTAGGGCGGCGGGGCCTTTGTACTCGTTCGGCAGCTCTTTATAGAAGCTGCGCGGGCAGCGCATGGCGGCGAGCAGCTTGAGTTTGTCGAACAGGCCGATATGGGCGCGCACGTCTTCCAGATAGACGATGTTGAGGCCGTTCTGTTCGAGGTGGGCGATGAGGTTTTCCAGTTTACCTTTCTCGACGAACGCGCGTGACGTAAGCACGTGTTGGATGGTGGCGGTTTTACAGGCGGAGAGAACGTTCTCGTTACCCGCCGTGAAGTTGAGCATGGCCGGTACGCCGTGGGCGGCCTGTACCGCGAAGAACGTGGCGGCGGCGGCGTTGGCGTTGGGCAGCAGGATACCGACGTTGGCACCGGTACCGACAAATTGCAGGCGTTTGAGGACACCGGCGAGGAGGATGCTGCGCGCGACGAGATCGCGGTAGGTGAACG
>QFOU01000062.1 GCA_003241595.1 Pseudomonas fluorescens | reverse complement strand
CGCGCGCGCCGAGGCCCAGCAGAATCACACGCTGAGCGCCGACCTTGCCGTGCGTCTGAAACACGAAGGTCTGTTCGTTCTTGCCCTTGAAGCCTTCGGACGCGGCCGTCTTCAGCAGAAGGCCTTTGGTTCTTTGACGGCGGCGGGTGTACCCTTCGCCAGCGAAGATCCTGTTATGGCCTTGCGCCACTGAATCTATTACGACCGACACGGCGCCCCGAAGGGGGCGCCGTTTTTTCGTGTTCAGGAAGGATTTCTGGTGAGCGGCAGGGAGAGGAGAACGTGAGGCTCGGCCCCGTGGGGATGGCCGTGCAGACCAGTACTGCCGCTAAAGCCGAAGCGATGGTAGTAGGCTTGTTGGGATGTGGCCGTGACAAGGATAAGGCTGCCGGTGGGGCTGTTGATGAGGTGAGTGGCGCCTTGAATGGCGGCCTGCACCAGAGCCGTGCCGAGCTCCTGGTTACGGTAGGCCGGTGTGACTGCCAGCCAGCTGAGGCAGTAGGTGCTGGAATAGGTATAGTCTTCCAGCAGGCCGACCATGCCGATAGGGATGTCGTTCTGCTTGGCCACAATCAGGATGAGTGGGCTGCGTGTGCCCGCTTGCAGTCCGGTCGGGAACTCACGTGTGGCAATCTCGCGCAGGGGTTCGCCAAAGGTCTCCACCGCCAGCTCAACCAGCGCCGGAATGTCGGCGGGTTGGGCGGGAGCCAGTGTGAGTGCGGCGGGGTTGAGCACCATGCGGCTTAGAAGCCGGGCAGGGGGTAGGTTCCGGCCAGCAGGTGCAGGTGAAGGTGTGGCACCTCTTGCCCCGCGCCCTTACCGGCGTTGGTGATGAGGCGGTAGCCGGACTCGTTCACGCCGAGTTGGGTGGCGATGGTGTTGGCGGTGACCATGAGGTGGCCAAGCAGGGCTTCGTCACCCTCTACGGCGCTCTGGTTGCCTTCCAGATGCTGTTTCGGGATGATGATGACATGGACGGGTGCCTTGGGGGCGATATCGTGAAAGGCAAGCACCAGATCGTCTTCGTAGACTTTGGTACAGGGGATCTCTCCGCGCAGAATCTTGCCGAAGATGGTGGGGTTGTCTTGTTCTGTGTAGCGCTTCATGTCGCTACTATAAACGAATTCTACTGCGTGGGGTGCTTTTTTGTTTTTCCTTGGTTCTGCGCTCCGCATGTACCCGTACGTACACTTGCGGTGCTCGCCCCTGCGGAGAAAACAAAAAATCCCTCCCAAGCAGCGAATTCCGGAGCCGAAATACACGACAGCCTTCGGCTGCCGGAATTAAGAAAGGCCCCGATGTGGGGCCTTGGTTCTATTGGGTGGTGGCCGGAGAGGCGGCGGGTTCGAGGCGGGCAAGTTCGCCTTCGGTGTCGCTCTTTTTCGAGGCGGCCTGCATACCGACATTCTCTTTGGGAACCATGGCCCAGAGTTGGCCACCGGCATTCTGGTCGCCGGCACGGTCTCCCGCCAGCGGGCCGTGGCCGAAGTAGATATCCCCGCGGTTGGCGCCCTTGATGGCGGAGCCGACGTCCTGGGCGAACATCAGGCGTTCCCACGGCTGGGCGTCGAAGGTGTTCTTGGACTTGATGAACAGCGGGATACCCAAGGGCATGTGGGCGCGGTCGACAGCCATGCTGCGGCCTGCGGTGAGAGCCACACCGTATGCCCCGGGGGCTTCGGTCTTGGTTTCCTGGAAAAAGATGAAGCTGGGGTTGCTGTGCAGGACTTCATCGGCACGGGACGGGTTGGCCTTGAGCCATGCCTGGATCTTGGGCGCGGTAATGGAGCCTTTAAGTTCACCCATATCGCGCAGGGTTTTACCGATGGCGACGTAGGGATGGCCGTTTTTACCGGCGAAGCCAATGTGAACCGCAGTGCCGTCTTCCAGCTCGACGGTACCGCTGCCCTGAATATGCAGGAAGTAGGCGTCGACCGGGTCCTTCAGCCAGACGATGACCTTGTACTCGGAGATGTTCTTCATGATTTCGGCGCGGGTACGGTAGGGGTTACGGCAGGAACCGTCGGGCAGTTTGCGGCCGGTTTCGCCGTTGCAAAGGGTCAGGTCGGAGGGACGTGCCAGCAGGGGGGTCTGATATTCGCCATGGCGTTTGCGCGAGCCTTCCAGCACGGGTTTGAAATAGCCGGTGAATTTGCCCTCTCCGGCACCCAGTTTGACCTTGGTGAGGCGGGTGTTGAGGTATTCCTCTAATTGATCGGGTTTTTTGGCCAGACCCTCGCGGCAGATGTTGTGCCACTGGCTGGCTTTACCGAAGACCGGGTTGCTGTGCAACTGTTTGTCGGCCGGCAGGCGGGTGAGTTTGGAACATGAGGCTTCGAACGCCTTGTACAGTGCGATGTCATCGGCACCGAACGGGGGGTAATCCCATGTTTTATGGTACTCTTGGGCATTGATGGGGCCGAACAGGCTAAAGAAAATGGCGACGACGAAAAGCGAGAGCCGGAGCTTGGGGGAGGTGTGCATGAGGGGATTTCTTGAGACGATTTGTCAATGGATGGCCTTCATATAAGTAAGGCCGCGTGAGATGTGAAGTGTTTTTTGGGTAACAAGCGTTGCTGGAAATCAATTTTCCAGACTAAAATATTGAATTATAATGATTATAAACTGCCTAAAGTTTAAGCTTGTGGTAAGGTTGAGGCCTTAAACCGAGTGGTTCGATGACTTATCAGAGGCCATTTTCGCCATATCTTCCAATGGCCAACGGGGGAGCACGCGGGTGGACAGAGAGCCGGTATCGAGGCCGGATTGGTGGCGGAGGCCTGCGGCATAGGCGATCATCGCGGCGTTATCGGTACAGAGAATGAGGGGGGGAGCGGTGAAGGTGGTGCCTGCTTCGGAACAGACCTGCATGAGAGCGGCGCGGATAGTGGCGTTGGCGGCGACGCCTCCAGCTACGACGACGTGTTGGATTTGAGTTTGCTGAATGGCGGTTTGGGTTTTGCGGGCGAGGAGTGTCGCTACGGTGTGTTGGAACGCGGCGGCGATGTCGGCGGGGTTGGCCTGCGGGTGTTTGGTGAGGTATTCGCGGACGGCGGTTTTGAGGCCGGAGAAGGAGAAAGCCAGCGGATTGTCGGTTTTGGGGTGCGGGAAGGTAATGGCTTTGGGATTACCGGTGGCGGCGAGTTTTTCGATGGCAGGGCCTGCCGGATGGGGGAGGTCCAAAAGTTTGCCGACCTTGTCGAAACATTCGCCGACGGCGTCATCGGCAGTCGTGCCGAGGGTGTGGTAGTGGCCCGGTTGGGTGACGTGGATGAGTTGGGTGTGGCCGCCGGTGACCAAGAGCAGCAGGTAGGGCTGCTGGTGCTGAAGGAAGGCTTCGGCGAGGGGGGCGGCATTCTCGGCCAGCAGCGGCGAGAGAGCGTGGCCTTCGATATGGTTGGTGGCCAGAAACGGTTTACCCAAGCCCACGGCCATGGTTTTGGCAAAAGTGGTGCCGACCACCAGTGCGGTGGTCAGACCAGGGCCGACGGTGGCGGCGATGGCGTCGATGTCGGCCCATTGCAGGCCGCTGGCGTCCAAGGTGTGTTGGGCGAGGGAGGGGAGGCGCTCGAGGTGCGCGCGGGAGGCGATCTCGGGCACGACACCGCCGTAGGGGGCGTGTTCGGGGATCTGGGAATAGATATGCTGGGCGAGAATACGGCGCGCGGAAATGTCCACGATGGCCGTGGAGGTTTCGTCGCAGGAGGTTTCGATCGCAAAGACGCGCATGGGCGGGTTATAGGCGTAAATGGGATTGGGGTAAAGGGCTGGTGTGTTTGGGATTTGCCGCTCCGGCTTGTTGATTTCGGGCACCAGAGGGTCAGGTGAAGGCCGTGCAAGGGCTTGTGGTAGAGCGGTATAAGAGCATGATGGGGACTATGAATATTCTGTATGGTGCCGTGGGGCGTTTGATGTTGGGCTTGGGCCTGTTGGTCAGTTTGTGTTTGATGGCTGCCCATTCACATGCGGCGGACGCAAGCAGCATGCCGTTCACGATGACGGAAATCAAAGAAAACGAATTGATGAAAAAGGGCGAGCAGTGCATGAGCCGCTCGCACGTGAAGACACGTGAGCTGTGTTGTGACTGGTGGAGTTGCAGCAAGCGCAAGCGGGATTCGCGCGGGTGCTGCCCCGGGTGGTGGAGTAGTGAATATAAGATTTCGTACTGGGAACCGTCTGCGGTTATCGAAGTGAGCTGCCGTACCGGCTACAGCATGCTGGCGCCGGGAAAAGTGGGTTCGCGGTTGGGTGGGGGCGATGGTGCTTCGGCCGGACAATCGTGCGTGGGCATGAACAAGCCGGGGGGCGGGAATTTCTTCTTTGAAGCGCGTGTTTGGGCGATCAACGGTTATGACGGCAACCTGCGCCATATTGCCATGGGTGGGGCGAATGGGGAAAAGATGCGTCAGTGTACCGAAGATGTGGGGACGGCGGGTGATACCAAAAAAACCAATATCTGGGGTTATGGCGGGAAGAAGTGGAAAAGCAGCTTTATGTCCATGTCCAGTGGGCCGGGAAATTCGTGGGAAGCGTATATCTCGGATAAGGATCCGGAATGGGCCAAGCCCGCACCTTCTGGCAGCATGCCGCGGATGCCGCAGCAATGTCCGCCGAACAGCAACAATATGGCCAACTGCTGGGGGCCGATGAATGAAACCGGTTGGGTTACGCATATGAACCCCAAGGTGGGGGCCGCCTTAGTGGCATGGCGTGCCCACGAAAAGGCCCGTAAGATGGGCAAGGTTTCGGAACCCGGTAATGGTGGTTACCAGATGATGATGGACTTCCCCTTCCAAGGGTATTCCGGAGCCTCGGCGGCCAGCATGGGTTTGCCCAACGGTGGCAAAACCGGTTCGGCATGCTTCAAGCCCGGTGATTCGGGGCCGGCATGGTATGGCGGATTTACTCCGGAGCAGACGGTGTCTATCGTTCAGGGCATGAAGCCCGGCGATCCGGGGGCGCAGGCGGAGATCAACCCGGGTGTATATGTGTTCACCGTATGGGTACATACCAGTTGCACGCGTTATGTGATCCCGAAAAAGAAGCCGACCCCCATATGCTTTTATCAGGCTCACGACTAAGGCCAGCGCTTTAGCCGTTTTGGCAGGAGGGGCACCAGAAGGTGTTGCGTTGAGCTACGGTTTGGGCGGCGATAGGGGTGCCACAAACATGGCACGGCTGGCCTTTGCGGCCATAGACCTGGAAGGTGTGCTGGAAATAACCGAGTTGGCCCTCCGAGTGGCTGAAATCGCGGAGGGATGAGCCTCCGGCGGCAATGGCGGCGGTGAGCGTGGTGCGGATACTTTCGACCAATGTGGAGCACTGCTTTTTGGTCAGTGTATTGGCCGGTTTGAGCGGATGGAGTTTGGCGAGGAACAGACTTTCTGACGCGTAGATATTGCCGACGCCCGCGACCAGTTTTCCATCCATGATCGCCGCTTTAATGGGGATGGATTTGGTGCGGAGGGCGTTGTGGAGATAGGTGGCGTTGAAGGCGTCGGTGAGGGGCTCGGGCCCGATGGTGGTGAGGAGTGGGTGGGTGACCAGTGTGGGTGTGGGCAGGTGCAGGACCATGCCGAAGCGGCGGGGATCGTGGAAGCGGACCTCTGTACCGCGGTTGGTGCGGAGGATAATGTGGTCGTGCTTGAGGAGGGGGGCGTTCGGTTCGGTAATGGTGAGGCGGCCCGACATGCCGAGGTGGAGGATGAGGCTGTGGTGGTCGTCGGTTTCGGCGAGGATGTATTTGTTACGGCGGCGGAAGTTGGAGAGGGTGCGGTTGAGGAGGAGTTCGGCGGCGGGTGTGGGGAGGCGCAGCATGGGCACGCGGACCTCGACATGAGTGAGGGTGGCACCTTCGAGGTGTGGGATCAGGCCGTGGAGGGTGGTTTCGACTTCGGGGAGTTCGGGCATTGGAATTTCCTTAACTTGGCCTAGCGTTTCGGTGTTTTGGAGAGGGTGGCGGTGCAGGTGAGGTAATCCGGCCAGAGTTTAGGGATGCGGTTCTGGATGATGCGGCTGCGCGAAGCGACATATGGGCCGGGTTTACGGGCTGACCATTTCAGCGGGCTGGGCAGGATGGCCGCGAGTTGGGCGGCCTGCTGGCGGGTGAGGTTTTTCGCCGAGGTTTTGAAGTGATAGCGGGCGGCGGCTTCGGCACCGTAGATACCCGGGCCCCATTCGGCGATATTCAGATAGACCTCCAGAATGCGTTGTTTGGGCCAGAGGTTTTCAATCAGCACGGTGAGGGGGGCTTCCAGTGCCTTACGCCACACGGCGCGGGTGGGGATGAGGAAGATGTTCTTGGCGGTTTGCATGGAGATGGTGCTGCCGCCTTTGCCGCTGCTTTCGCCTTCCTGCCATTGGTCGATGGCTTTGTTGAGGGCCTTCCAGTCGAAGCCGTTGTGGACGCAGAAGAGATTGTCTTCTCCGGCGATGACGGACTGACGGAGGTAGGGGGAGATTTGATCCAGTGGTTTCCAGGTTTTATGGATGCCGTAACCTTCGAACAGGCGGATGACCATGAGGGGGGTCGCGGGGACGGGGACGTAGCGGAAGAGGACGGCCATGGCCACCGGCGTGATGATGAGAAAGAAGAGGGCGTAGACGAGAATCGCCCCGAGGCGTGAGGCCGCGCCTTTGCTTCTGGCTTTAGAACGGCGAAAGGCGCGTTGGGGGAGCATGGGCTAGAAGGGCTTCAGCACGGCTAGGAAGACGATGAGGATGAGGAGGAGGGTGGGAATCTCGTTGTACATCCGGAAAAAGCGGCCGGATTTGGTGTTGCGGCCGGATTTGAGGTTGGCGCGGTGGACTTCCAGCGACGCGTGGTAAGTGACCAGCAGGAGGACGAGGGCCAGTTTGGCGTGGAGCCAGCCCATTTCGAGGACGGCGGGGTTGATGAGGATTAGCGCGATACCGCAGATGAAGGTGACGGCGGCGGCGGGGAGCATGATGTAGCTGGCGAGCTTGTGTTCCATAATGGTGAGGGTGGCGGCGGCCTCGGGACGTTCGACATGATAAACGAACAGACGCGGCAGGTAGAACAGGCCTGCGAACCATGCCACCATCGCGATGAGGTGCAGGGCTTTGACAATCAGGTAGGCATCCATAGGCGAGAGAATAGGGGAAGACGCGCCAAGAACGAAGGAAAAAAGAGGGTGTTCAGGACGATAGGTGCTATCTATCGGTAAGGTGGGGAAAAGAATTGG
>QFOU01000061.1 GCA_003241595.1 Pseudomonas fluorescens | reverse complement strand
GCACGATGCGGGTGCGGTCCTCATCCTGACCCACGCGGGTTTCCTGCACGAGGCCGGGTGCGTCATCGGCATTTTGGCTGTTACCGGTAAGCGGGGGAACGAAGGCGCCAAAGATGGCCATTACGACCATACCGAGAAACACCAAGGGCAGACTTGTCTTTACCATTTTCACGCGCCTTATCTATCATCCACAAACTTTTGTCGTAAGCCCTGCGCCAAGACATTGACCCCCATACTGAGGCTTATCAGCACCACCGCAGGGTATACTACCAGCATGGGCGAGACCAGTACGTCGCGCATGCCGTCTCGTAACATACCGCCCAAACTGGGATAAGGTGCTGGAATACCGAGGCCGAGGAAGCTAAGACCTGCTTCGGCCACCATGGTTCCGGCGACCACGAGGAGGGCTTCGACCACCAGCGGGCCGGTGCAGTTAGGAATGATATGCCGTAACCAAGATGTAAGGATTGGAGTGCCGGAAAGCGTAGCGGCATGGACGAACGCGAGGCCGCGGAGGCGCATGACCTCGACACGGGTTAGGCGACAGAAACCGACCCAGCCGAGCAGGCCAAGAGCGACCATCACGTTTTCCATACCCGGGCCGACCAATGCAGCGAGCGCGAGGGCGAGGAGTAGGCCGGGGAAGCTGAGGACGACTTCGGTGAGTTTGGTAATGACGGTGTCTATCCAGCCGCCGAACCAGCCCGCGAGGAGGCCGAGCGTGATTCCGATGGTGCCGGTGACGACCAAGACGACCAGCGCGACGGTGAGGCTGGTGCGCACGCCCATGGCGAGGCGGGCGAGGATATCACGGCCGAGGTCGTCGGCGCCGAGCCAATGGGTGGTGCTGGCGGGGGCGAAGGTTTGAGTGATATCCAGTTGCAGTGGGCTGGCGCCAGAAATGGCGGAGGCAATAGCAAGGCCGAGGGCGGAAAGGCTGATAAGGAGGAGGCCGAGGGTGATGCGCACTGTTTATATCCCTCTATCGGCGTACGCGGGGATCGAGGGCAGCGGAGGTGGCATCGGCCAGCAGGACGCAGAGCATATAGACCAGCGAGATGAGCAGGAGGCAACCCTGGATGACGGGGTAGTCGCGTTGGTGGAGGGCTTCTACCAACAGGTTACCGAGACCCGGCCAGCCGAAGACGGCTTCGGTTAACACTGCGCCGGTGAGCACCATACCCAGTTGAAGGAAGACGATCTGGACAGTGGGCAAAAGCGCGTTGCGGGTAGCATGCCAGAGCGCGCGCAAGGGTGTGCCGCCTTTGGCGATGACGGTGCGGGTATAGTCCTTCCCCTCTTCTTCCAGCAGGCTGGCGGTAAGCATGCGGGCGACGACGGCGGAGAGGCCGAAGCCGAGAGTAAAGGCTGGAAGGATGGCGCTTTGCCAGCCGCTCATCCCGCTGACGGGAAATATGCCCAAGCCAACTGCAAAGGCGGCGATCAGCAACGGGCCGACGACAAAGCTGGGCGTGGCCATAAGGGCGAGTGTAAGGTTATCGACCCCTGCCCGCAGCCAGCGGCGGCGGGAGGCACCCACAAGACCGAGTGCACCGCCAAAGACAAGCGCCACTGCCATGGCGGCGGCGGCCAGCAGACCGGTAGCGGGTAAGCGCTCTATTATAATAGAGAGGACCGGTTTGTTGCTGACCATACTGGTGCCCCAGTCTCCGCGCGGGAGGCCGGTAATGAAATTGATGAACTGGTGCCAGAGCGGCTGGTTGAGGCCCAAGGCTTCCCGCAGGGCGGCGTAGTCGGCGGGGCTGGCGCGGTCTCCGAGCAGCGAGGCGACGGGGTCTCCCGGAACAAGGTGTATCAGCATAAATACAAGGCCCACAACCAAGACGAGGGTGGGCAGCATTCCGGCAAGGCGACGCGCAATCGTATTCACTAAGCCAGTATTAGCGCATCTGCCCAAAATCGGAACAGGCAAAACGGAGTGTTTAATGAAACGCTTCTTGCCCCCGTGGCGCAAATATCCTACACTCCAACAGTTGAGTGATTCTCAATCGATACAAGTTTCCGTTGTAACGCGCTAGCTTAAACCAAGATGTTAAAGCAGCCCCTTACGACACAAAGACAACCCGGCGGAGAGATCCGCACCGAGATTTGCTAAAGATGAGGCTGCGGCCCACCGCTTTAACAAATTAATATAAAGTTTTGATATGCAACGAATGATAACTTTACAAAGTTCATCAAAGGCCATCTAGGCCAGTTTTGTTATATCCCAACTTCTCCGGTGCCCCTCTTCTCCACTTATTATAAAGGGAGATTAAACCCATGAAGCGTATGCTGATTGACGCGGCCCACAATGAAGAGACCCGCGTGGTCATTCTGGATGGCCAAAAAATTGACGATTTTGAAATTGAGACCCAAGGCAAGCAACAGCTGAAGGGCAACATCTATATTGGCCATGTGTCGCGTGTGGAGCCTTCGTTGCAGGCGGCCTTCATTACTTATGGCGGTAACCGCAACGGCTTTTTGGCCTTCGGTGAGGTACATCCGCAATTTTTCGCCGTGAAAGCCGGTGAAAAGGCCGAGCTGCTGAAGGAAGTTGCTGAGGCTGCCGCGCGTCGTCGTGGTGCGGATTTCAATGACCATGAAGACGAACCGGAAGCGGCAGAAGCTTTTGCGGAGAAGCTGGCCGATGCGCCTGCTGCCGGCAGCCTGCCCGATGCCGCGACCGAAGCTACACCGGTTGAAGCCGGTAACTCGGCGGAAGACGCGACCAGCGAAGAGCTGAGCGATGAAGAAGCCGCCGCCAAGGCTGCCGCCCAAGCCGAAGGCGCTGCCGAGCCTGCCAAGGAAGGTAAAGGTGGCCGTCGTGGCCGTCAGCCCCGCCGCATGCAAAGCCGTGGCCGCCCCCAGCGCGCTGAAGCCAAGAGCGAAGTTGCGGAAGAGACCTCCAGCGAAGGTGGTAAGGACAAACCGCGCAACCAACCGCCTATTCACCGCCGTTACCGTATTCAGGACGTGCTGAAGGAAGGCCAGAAGATCCTTGTTCAGGTCGTTAAGGAAGAGCGCGGCAGCAAAGGCGCTGCGCTGACCACTTACTTCAGTCTGCCCGGCCGTTACACCGTATTGATGCCGAACACCCCGTACGCCGGTGGCATTTCCCGCAAGATCACCGACCCGCAGGAGCGTCGTCAGTTGCGCGATGCCTACGCAGAGCTGGCTGTGCCGGACACCATGGGCCTTATCATTCGCACCGCCGGTGTGGGCCAGCCGCTTGACCAGATCAAGCACGACTATGAGAACCTGACCAACCTGTGGCAGCACATCAATACCGAGTTTGAAGGTAGCGACGATGTGCAGTGCATCCATGAAGATGGTTCGGTCATCGTACGTGCGCTGCGCGACATGACCAGCGAAGACATTGATGAGATCGTCATCTCCGGCGCCCGCGCCTACAAGATGGCTAAGGATTTTGCCAAGAACCTGATGCCGGACGCCGTGCGCCTGATCAAGCAGCACAAGGAAGAGACCCCGCTGTTTACCCACGCCAAGGTGGAGCAGAAGCTGAACCACCTGCACCACACCCGCGTGACGTTGCCTTCTGGTGGTTACCTTGTAATCAACCCGACCGAAGCGCTGGTTTCTGTGGACATCAACAGCGGCCGTGCGACCCAAGAGCGCAACATTGAAGAGACCGCGCTTAAAACCAACATGGAGGCCTGTGAAGAGCTGGCCCGCCAGATCCGTCTGCGTGACCTTGCCGGTTTGATTGTTGTCGACTTCATCGACATGGAAGACCACCGCAACGTACGCAAGGTTGAAAGCGCCATGCGCAAGGCGTTGCGTCGTGACCGCGCCCGTATCCAGACCGGCAACATCTCTGACTTCGGTCTGATGGAAATCTCGCGCCAGCGCCTGCGCCCCAGCTTTGGTGAAAGCCATTTTGTAGCCTGCCCGCACTGCCTTGGCAGCGGCCAGATCCACAGCCCGGCCAGCAGCGCCCTGATGGTATTGCGCAAGCTGGAAGAAGATGACGTGCGCGACGCTGACCGTGTGGTTCTGACCTCCAGCGCCGATATGATCCTGTGGTTGCTCAACCACAAGCGCGACCTGATCAAGAGCCTTGAAGAGCGTTATAAGTACCAGCTTCAATTCCGTGCCGATGACAGCGTTATCGCGCCTGACCACCAGCTTGAGCTGATCCGCTTCAAATCGGACGGTACCGAGAGCAGCCAGACCATTAACGTTGTGCTGCGTGAGCAACCGGAATTGCCGCCGGAACTGCGCCAGAAGCAGAGCCGTCGTGACCGCGATGAGCGCAGCGAGCGTCCGGAGCGCAGTGACCGCCAGGAGCCCCGCAAGGAACAACGTGCCGACAAGCAAGAGCGCGAAGAGAAAAGCGAAGGCCGTGAAGGTGGACGTGACAAAGGTCGCGATAAGAACCGCGATGGCCGCAAGGATCGTAACGAAAAGAACAATGAACAGCGCAATGAAGGCGGCAGCCGTCGTCCGCGCCGTTTGGGTGAAGCCGCGCCTGAGCAAACTCACGATGAGATTGAAGTGAGCGCGAGCGCCGAGGCTGTGACCAGCGATGACAAGCGTGGTCGTGGACGTGGACGCAACCGCGGTGAAGGCCGTAACCGTAACGACGGCGAACAGGTCAATGCCAATGCTGACGAGAAGAAAGTTGACGGCAAGAAGCCCGAAGCTAAATCGGAGTCGAAATCGGAAGCCAAAGCAGATACCAAGCCTCAGCCCAAGCAAGAGAGCAAGAAGCCTGCCCGTGTGGCAGCTCCTGCCGAAGACCAGCCTTTGGCCGTACAGAAGGTTACGGTTGAAAAGGACGAGGTTGCTGAAGTGAAGCCGGCAGCTCCGCGCAAGAAATTCGAGATTCGCAAGCAAGCGGATACCGATGCGGCGGACGCTCCGATCGCTGTTGCCAAGGTTACCGGCGACAGCAGTGCCGAGGCTGCTCCGGCAAGCCGCGGCAAGAAGGAAGCGCCAAAGGATAAGGGGCTTATCTCCCGCCTGATCGGTCGTTAATTCTTCATTTAGACGACGTATGACAAAGGGGGTTATGGCCCCCTTTGCCTATTTGATAAGCCCTGATGTTGTGGTTTGGCTTGCGCCCCCCTGCCCTGCATTGTACCTTGCATTCAACAACAAAAGGTTGCGTGCAATGAACCCTTGGCAAACCTGGCTCCAGAACCTGAGCCAAAACCAAACGAATTTCCAAACGACATTCCAGAATGCTGTCACGGCATGGCAGAATACTGCGCAGCAGGCTGTATCCTCGCAAGCCAGCAGCAGCGCGGCCCACCAGCAGACCCAGCAATGGCAAACGGCGTGGAAGCAATGGCAAACCGCTGCCGAGCGTGCGTGGGAGTCTCCCGCCAGTTACTGGCAAGCTGTTGCGAGCATCCAGTCGGCACGTGCACGTGCGATCTCGGATTTCTGGCAATCGCAACCGAGCTACTTCCAGCAACTGTGCCAGTGCACCAGCCTGCCGCAAGTGATCGAGTGCCTTTCCCGCTGGAACGGCCATACGCTTAACACCATCATCAGCCTGAACATTACGACCCAAGCCCAGCGCGGCCACCTTGTGCAGCAATGGCAGCGTCAGTTCCCCTACTTTACGCAGAGCAACCTGCCTGCGCAGGAGCTTGCCAAAAGCATGATGAACACCTGGCAGACCAACGCCCAGAATTTTCAGAGTACCATGACCAATGCTGCGTCGGCTGTTCAAGCCGCCACCCAGCAAGCCAGCAAGGCTGCAACCACGGTTGCCAGCTCGGTACAGAGTGTGATGCCGACGATTCAGGCGATCAATTCTTCCATCACGGCTTCGGTTTCGAATGCGACTTCGGCCACGAATGGTAGCAATGGCCAGTTGAATTTTCTGAACGGCAATACCAGTAGCGCCAGCAGCAACACCAGTTCTTCCAACGGTTACTCCAGCAGCTCTTCGTTGTCGTCTCCGGAGGACAGCACCATTGTGAGCAGCACTGCGAACTCGGTCATGCGTTCCTCCAGCGGCAGCACCATTGCTGCAGCTGCGGCACGTCGCTCGGTTGTGGCACGTCGCGCCTCGGGCAGCCGTCGTCGCGCGCCACGTTAGGACTGCGCGTAATGCTTCGTAGCTGGAAGGCTGCTGTTGCCGGATTGTTTTTGATTCCGGCGGCACATGCCCAACAGGTCATTATGGATCAGGAGTTTATGGATGCCGCCACTACGTTGGCGGCTCCTTTGCGTAAAGAGCTTTCTCCGCAGACCAACGTGCATTACCTGCTGGTGAATGATCCGAGCATCAACGCATTCGTGACCGGCGAGAACATCATTTACGTGCACAGCGGACTGGTGGCCAAAGCACTGAACGCCAGCGCCCTGCAAGGTGTACTGGCGCACGAGCTGGGCCACATTGCGAGCAACCACCTGATGCAACGCGAGACCAACGCCCGCCAGGCCGGCATGGGCGCGCTTGCCGGTGTGGTGATGGGTATTGGCGCGGCGGCTGCGGGTTCGCCTCAGGCCGCGACGGCCTTAATGATGGGTGGGCAAGCCGGTGCCATGCAGATGTTCATGGCGCATACGCGCACCCAAGAAGCCGAAGCGGATAAACGCGCGGTAAGTGCGTTGCATGATGCGGGTTTGAGTGCGCAGGGTATGGTGGATATGTTCACTACCCTGCGGACGGAAAGTCAGTTGAGTTATGACGCCCCTCCTCCATGGCTGGTGACGCACCCGCTACCGCCGGAGCGTTTGGCGAACCTCAATGAAGTGACCAAGAATGAAAGTGCGGCGCTTAAAAGCGGGTTGCTGAAAACTGAAGAGACCATGAACTTTGCGCGCTTGCAGGCCAAGGTATTTGCCCTGACGGCTTCTCCTGCAAGTGTATTGCGCAAGTACACCAGCCAAGACCCCGTGGCGCGTTATGCGCGTGCGATGGCCTACGCCAAGCAGGCACGCTGGGATATGGCCCAAGGTGCGTTAGACCCCCTTTTGCGCGAGAATCCACACGATGCTTACTATCGTGAGCTGAAGGCCAAAATGGCTCTTTCGAGAGGTGACCTTGGTACTGCCAACGATGTGTATAGCAAGTTGGTTGAGGATTATCCCAAGGCAGTTCTCTTCCAATACGAGCTGGCTGAAATTCTGCGTAACCAAAACGACTTTAAAGGTGCCATTGCTCGTTACGAGCGTGTGACGCGCGACTGGCCCGAGTGGGCCGACCCCTGGATGGGGCTTGGCCTAGCCTACGGCAGTTTGGGGCGTATTGCCGAGAGCCATTTAGCGCGGACACAGGGCTTTATTGTGGCGCCGGATTATGAAGCTGCTAAGCAGTCTCTGGCGCTGGCACGTAATTATCTGAAGGATAGTGACGACCAATCCTTAAAGGATTGGGGCAATGCTTTGCAGCAGCGATTGGATAATTTGAAATAAGAAAGGGCCGCGGTTGCGGCCTTTATTCTTGTATTTAGATAAATTTAACGCCAGTTGCCTTAGACTCTTTAGGCAATGTGTATCCCTTCTCTCCTTTGTAGAGAATGGCTTTATCCCTTTCCGCGCAGCCTTCCATATATATGGAGGGGATATGGTTTGTGGCGGGTTTGTAAGAGCCATCTGGGAATACGAAGAGAAGCCCCCACCAACCATCTTGCGCGTAGCCGACAGGTTGATACCACTTATTATGCTTTTCAATAAACACAGGTCCATCGTAGCCATCGCTACCACAGACCATCTCCCATTTGCCGGGCATGAGTTTGTTCAGCTCGATTTTTTCGTCACTGTCTGAAACCGAGTATTTAAGATTGGCGTAGAATATGGCTTCGCTGAGGGATGTAGGAGCACCGCAAGACCACCAGATCATTACCAGCAACAGAGATGCGAGAAGGCTGCGGCCTAAGGTGTAGAGTTTGACTATGTGCAATATCAGAGCCACGAGGATGATTATCATCAGCGGGATGCACATGACGATAAATGCACCGCTCCATGATTGTAAAACCTCTCTCCAAGAGGAACCACATCTGCCGCCCACAAGCGGGAAAGAGCAAGCCCGAAGGCTATCGTAGAATAATAAGCACAGAAGCAGTGCCGTCAGTACTACATAACAGATTACAAACTTTTTCATTAT
>QFOU01000060.1 GCA_003241595.1 Pseudomonas fluorescens | reverse complement strand
CTTGCCGGTGCCCTTGTCCTTGGCGCTCACGTTCACAATCCCGTTGGCGTCAATGTCAAAGGTCACTTCAATCTGCGGCACACCGCGCGGAGCAGGGGGAATACCTTCCAGATTGAACTGGCCCAGCAGCTTGTTGTCACTGGCCATCGGGCGCTCACCTTGGAACACGCTGATGGTCACGGCAGGCTGGTTGTCCGCTGCGGTCGAGAACACTTGGCTCTTCTTGGTCGGAATCGTGGTATTGCGGTCGATCAGGGCGGTGAAGACACCACCAAGGGTCTCGATACCGAGACTCAGCGGGGTCACATCCAGCAGCAATACGTCTTTGACGTCGCCGCGCAGAATACCACCCTGAATGGCGGCACCGATGGCCACAACTTCGTCAGGGTTCACGCCCTTGTGCGGGTCTTTACCGAAGAAGCTCTTCACCACTTCCTGTACCTTGGGCATGCGGGTCATACCACCGACCAGAACCACTTCGTCAATCTGGCTGGCACTCACACCGGCATCCTTCAAGGCCGCCTTGCAGGGGACGAGCGTACCTTGGATCAGGTCTTCCACAAGGCTCTCCAACTTGGCACGGGTCAGGGTCATTTGCAGGTGCTTCGGACCGCTGGCATCGGCCGTGATGAACGGCAGGTTGATCTCAATGCTGGTCGCGCTGGAAAGCTCTTTCTTGGCCTTTTCGGCTTCGTCCTTCAAACGTTGCAAGGCCAGCTTGTCCTTGGTCAGGTCAACGCCTTCCTTCTTCTTGAATTCATCAGCCATCCAGCCAATGATGCGGCTGTCAAAGTCTTCACCACCGAGGAAGGTGTCACCATTGGTGGCCTTAACTTCCACAACGCCATCACCGATTTCCAGAATAGAGACGTCGAAGGTACCACCACCTAGGTCGTACACGGCAACAGTCTTGTGGCCCTTGATGTCTTCACCCAGACCATACGCCAGCGCGGCAGCGGTCGGCTCGTTTACAAGGCGCAGGACATCCAGACCGGCAATCTTACCGGCATCCTTGGTGGCCTGACGCTGGGCGTCATTGAAGTAGGCCGGAACAGTAATAACCGCTTGGGTTACCTTCTCACCAAGGTAAGCTTCAGCCGTGTCCTTCATCTTTTGCAGAACCATGGCGGACAGCTCGCTTGGACTGACCTTCTTGCCGCCGGCATCCACCCAGGCGTCACCGTTGTCGCCCTTCACGATCTTAAACGGGCTGTGGTCTTTGGCCTTGCTGACCATGCTGTCATCAAAACGACGGCCGATCAGACGCTTGAAGGCAAATACGGTGTTGTCGGGGTTGGTAATCGCCTGACGCTTGGCCGGCTGACCCACCAGACGCTCACCATCCTTGGTGAAGGCCACGATGCTCGGGGTGGTGCGGGCACCTTCGTTGTTTTCAAGTACCTTGGTGTCCTTGCCGTCCATGATGGATACACAGCTGTTGGTGGTCCCAAGGTCAATACCGATAACTTTACTCATCGTATGTCTCTCCTCTGATTAGATATTAGTTGTTAGTCTGAAACTGATTAATAATGGCGTCTGAGTTGGCAAAGGTTAGGTTGCGCACCTTATCCATATCCCAGCCATTGATCTCCTTATAAACACGGCCGACGCCACCGAACATGGCAGTAGCAAAATCAAAGCCCAGTTCGTTACTCACATTGCGAACCGTACTTTCATCTGCCGCTTCGATTTCGGCAAAAGATACAAGAGCCGGCCATTCATTGAGGGTCACCTCAACGCCGTCGCGCACCCAAGTCTCGCGATGATTTTCTTGATACAACTTGTCAGTGTATCCAAGCTTCTCAAGCATCAGTGCAGCGGTATCGAAATCGCTGACCACGATTTCCACTTCTTCAGTGCCATCAACACGGGACGAATCAAATGCATGTTTATAGGTCATAGTAATCTTATCACCTTCATCGCGGATTCGTGCCCACTTGCTGCTGTCGCTATTTCCCGGCATCTCACTCAGAACAAACGTATAGCGGCGCATCCGGCTCCACGGGCGTACGCAGGTAAAGCCTGCGGCAGCTAGCTTAACGCGGCATACATCGTTATCGATGTGGGTGAACTTGGCCTCGATCTCGAGCGGCATGATTAGGCATCCATCGCTTTAGCAATGACAACGAGAGCCGGACGCAGCAAACGACCATTCAGCGTAAAGCCGGGCTGGATCTGCTGTAGAATGCAACCCGCGGGTACCTCGGCGCTCGGCACTTCGCTCATGGCTTGGTGCAGATCGGGGTTCAAGCTGTCACCGGGTTTTGCCGCAATCTCGGCGATGCCGTGCTTTCCGAGCATGCCCTGCAATTGGGTAGCCACCATCAGGATCCCTTCGCGCAAGGCTTTTTCATTGCCTTCCGGTGCACTCAGCGCGCGGGCGAGGTTATCACCCACACCCAGCACGTCGGATGCAAATTTGTTCACGGCATATTGGCGGGCGTCACTTAATTCATTGGCCGCACGACGCTTCACGTTCTCGGCTTCAGCGGCAGCACGGTAAGCTTTGTCACGCCATTCATCGCGCTCACGCAACGCATCGGTTACGGCGTTCTGGTCCGGAATCGCAAACGCATCACCGGCCGCCATCTCCTCAATGGGAGCTGTCTCTTCAGGCGCATGGGCCATATCATCCTCAAACGCTTCGGCGGGATTCGGGCGCATCGTATCCGTCATGATGTTTATCCTTTTTGATCGTTCGTTTGTCTAAAAATCTAGGCTTTGTCGCTCAGCACGCTATCCAGCAAACTGCGCGTATAGTCAACCACACCCAGTGTGTGCCGGTAATCCATGCGCATCGGGCCGATCACGCCAATGGTACCGATCAGCTTGCGGGAATCCGTATCGCCTTTGCTGGCGCTTTTGGTGAAGGGAGATGCCACGACCGCCATATCCTCGGCACCCATCACCGGCACATCGCCACCGACAAAGATCTTTACACCAGAACCCTGACGCACTTCTTCCACCAGTGCCATCAGCAGGCGTTTCTCTTCAAACACCTTTACAAGACCCTGCAATTTATCGCGTACAAGCTCAGGGTACTGGAACAGGTTAGTGCTACCGGCCACCACCATGGCACCGTCGGCAGTCACGGGCTGACCCCATTCGTTGGCCGCGGCCATCATCTGGTCGATCATGCTGTTTACCTGCCCACGCTGCTCGGCAAGGGCGGCAATCATGGCGGTTTTAGCGTGTTCGAGAGTCTGGCCCATCACGACAGGCTGCAAGGTCTGTGCGGCCTTCTTGAGGTCTTCTGCCGAAATGAATTCCGGTACATCCATGATGCGGTTCTCGATTTCACCCGCTTTGGTCACCATGACGACCAGCACACGGTTGTTGGAGAGTCGAATGAACTCCATCGTCTCCAGCGGGTCGTTCTCGCTCTTCGGAGCGGTGACAAGCGCAGCGCAATTGGTCACTTGGCTGAGTACGCTGGTCACATCACGTGTTAACTGGGTCAGGCCTTTGCTGGCATTAATCTGGCTGGCAATGGCGTTTTTCACCACCTCATCCGGCACAGCCGACTGCACGAGGTGTTGGGCGTAATAGCGATACCCCATTTCGGTCGGCACGCGTCCGGCACTGGTATGGGGGCTTTTGATCAAACCCAGCGCTTCCAGATCCTGCATGACATTGCGGATGCTCGCACCGGAAAGCTGGTATTTACCGCTGTCCACAAGCGCTTTACTCCCTACAGGCTCGCCACTGGTGCCATAGGTTTCCACTACGTCGGCCAACACTTGGGCGGCGCGCGGGTTCATGTCGGATGGTTTTTTGATCTCGCTCATGCCGCAAGTTATAAAACACCATTATCACTCGCGTCAAGTAAGTGATAAGTGCGGGCCGAAGAAAATCTATTCGCTCGGCGTTTCGGCCGGAAGCTCAACCTTCAGCCAGCGGCTATTGGGTACGAACTTTTCCAAAAACGCCTTGTGGCGTGCCAGCTCGTCCTCACTCGCCAACACCGCTCCTACCTGAATACGCGCGCTGCTTTCGGTCACGGTAAAGGTCTCCAGTGAGAGGCTGACGACCTCTTCGGTTTCGGTCTCGCTCAATCCAAAGCTGGCTTGCAAGCCGCCATGCATTTCTACATAAACGTCGGCCAGTAGCTGGGCATCCAGTAGCGCGCCGTGATAGGTGCGGCCGGTGTTATCAATATCGTAATGGCGGCACAGCGCATCCAGGTTATGCCGCTGTCCTGGCAACTTCTGCCGCGCCAGTACCAGCGTATCGATCTTTTCATTCGTCAGCGGCGGTAGGCCAAGCCGGCCTAGCTCCATATTGATGAACGAAAAGTCGAAGTCCGCATTGTGGGCGACCAGAGGGTCATCACCGAAGAAGGTCAGCATATCGTGGACGACATCTTTGAAGAGCGGCGAATCCGCGACCTTATCATTGGTAATGCCGTGCACCTTGGTGGCGCCGAAATCAATTTCGCGCTCAGGGTTGAGGTAGGTATGGAAGGTATTGCCGGTCGGCAGACGGTTGATCATCTCCACGCACCCGATCTCAATGATACGGTGCTCTTCCACGCCAAATCCGGTGGTTTCGGTATCGAAGATGATCTCGCGCATATGACTCCCCCTTACACTGTCTTAATTAAGCTAATAAACGCTTCTGGAACACACGGCAAGCGTACCAGAATCCCCCGAGGAACAACACTGTGAGCACGCCCAGATCAATCAGCACGCTTACCACGTTTAACTCTTGCCCTGTCATCATCGGCCGCACCAGTCCGATGACATGGGTCAGCGGCAACATTTGGCTTAACCAGTAGAGCGGCGCAGGCGCATGGCTCAGATCAAAGAACACGCCGGAGAACAGGAACATCGGTGTCGTCCACAATGTATTCACATAGGCAAAGTGCAAGGGGCGGTGGATATGCACGGTAAAGCACAGTGCAATCGCACCAAACGCAAGGTTTGCGAGCATCAGTACCGGTAGGGCCGCCACCGCACCCCAAAAGCTCGGAATCGCCTTCATCCAGAAGCCTGCCAGTGCAAACAGAATCAGAATGCTCGGTAAAGTCCGCAGGCTGGCATAGACCAGTTCGGCCAGCAGAATTTCCGGCAGGCGCAAGGGCGTCGCCAACCATGCTGAATAGAGTTTGTAGCTGGTCGAACGCTCCCATACGCCATAGGTCATGGCCATGGTCATCACGAATACACCCGTGCTCGCCGCAATCCCCGGCACCAAGAAGTCAATATATGGCAGACCGTCCATGGTCTTGATGAGGGCGCCCATACCAAATCCAAACGCCAGCAGGTACAGCAGGCGGTCCAGCAGGTCGCGCATGATCTGTGCCTTCCACAGGCTACGGTATTCCAGCCCGAAACGCATCAGGATCGGTGTGAGGTTGTGCGCAAAGTCGCGCGCGGCATTCAAGGTCGTCATATCTTCCTAGCTTTCGATCTTACGGCTCAAGCGTGTGTCGGCCAGCCACAGGCTTGCCACCAGTAACACGACTAAAAAGCTTCCATGCAGCAAAATATCCACGATCGGAAATTCCCCCAACATCAACGGACGCACAATCTGCAACGTGTGCGTCAACGGCAAGAACCACGTCACTACCTTGAGCAACATCGGGAAGTGGCTCACATCCACCATCACGCCGGAGAACACCATCATTGGCGTGGCAAGGAAAGGCCAGATGTAATCAAAATCATTCATGCTGTTGGCAAAACTCATCACCACATAGCCCAGCGTCATGATGCTGAGTACGGTCAATGTCATGAACGGCAGGGCCAGGAGGGTCCCCCAGATGCTGATCTTTGCCCCCAGCAGCACACCGACTAAAATCAGCAGGATGGTGGAGAGCATCGTCCGCACGGTACACCATGCCATTTCGCCTACCAGGATATCTCGGACGCGAGTGGGAGTCGCCAGGTACGAGAACCAGGTACGTTGCATATAAGCGCGGCTGTAGGCGTTATAGGTACCTTCGAACAATCCGGCAAACATCAACGCCAGCGCCACACTCCCCGGCAACAGGTAACTCAGGTAATCATGGCCACCCACCTGCGGAATGAAATGGCCGATCCCCAAACCGATTCCATAGAAGAAAATGGCGGGTTCGATCAAGCGCATAAGCAGGAAGGTGCGCCAGTTGCTGCGCCACGAAAGGAACTGCCGTAAAAAAACTGTCGCAATTCCATGCTTGTTCAAGCTGCACATCTCCATGAGCTTAGTCCCGCAGCTTGCGGCCGGTCAGACGCAGGAATACATCTTCCATGTTGGCCGGACGGTGCAAATAAGTGGCGTTTTCAGGTAACTGCTTCCGGAAGGCAGCGCCGTCATCCACATAGAACAATACACTGTCACCAACATCCTCGCTGTCCACGGGAGGCAAATCCAACGGGATCGGCTTGGTCACGTCAAACACATGCTTTTTCACATGGCGATCAATGAGATCGGACGGGCTCCCCTCATCCAGCACCATCCCATGATCAATCATAATGATATGGTCGCACAACCGCTGCGCCTCATCCATGTAGTGGGTGGTCAGCAGCAAGGTCTTGCCCTGCTTTTTCAATTCCAGAATACGCTGCCAGATCATCACGCGTGCTTGCGGGTCAAGTCCAGTGGTCGGCTCATCCAAAAACAGCAGGTCGGGGTCATTCACCAACGCACGCCCAATGGTCAAGCGACGCTTCATCCCGCCGGAAAGTTGGTTCACACGGGCATCTGCTTTTTCCGAAAGCTGCATATACGCCAGGATCTGCGGCACACGCTCACGCACAGCGCCAAGGAGCGCGTCCCGCTGGCCGACGAGCTGGCCGTGGTGCGCGACTACATCGCACTGGAACAGCTGCACCACGAGGCCCGACTGCGCGTGGACTGGCAGCTGGGCCAGGGCCTGGACGGCGCCAGCCTGCCACCCATGCTGCTGCAGCTGCTGGTGGAGAACGCGATCAAGCACGGCATTGCGCGCACGCCCGGTGGCGGCCAGCTGGGCATCGCGATCCACCGCGACGGCGCCCGCCTGTCCATCGTCGTGAGCAACCCCGGCAGCTGGGCGCCCGGCACCTCGACCGGCACCGGCCTGGGGCTGGCCCATCTGCGCGAGCGCCTGGCGCGCGCGGGTGGCGAGGGCGCCAGCTGCCAGATCGCGGCCGAGGCCGGCCGTGTCACCGTCACCGTGGAACTGAACGCATGAGGATCTTCATCGTCGAGGACTCGCGCCTGGCCCGCCAGGAGCTGCGCACGCTGCTGGCCGCCATTCCCGAGGCCGACATCGTCGGCGAGGCCGCCGAGCTGGAGCCGGCACGCAGCGCCATCGAGCAGCTGCGGCCCGATCTGCTGCTGCTGGACGTGGAGCTGCCCGGCGCCACCGGCTTCGACCTGCTCGACCAGCTGGAGCATGTGCCGCTGGTGGTGTTCACCACCGCCTACGACCAGCACGCGCTGGCCGCCTTCGAGCGCAATGCGCTGGACTACCTGCTCAAGCCCATAGACCCGGCCCGGCTGGAGGCCGCGCTGGCCAAGGCGCAGGCGCGGCTCAAGCCGGCGCTGGCGGTGAGCACGGCAAGCCCCGCCGCGGGCGGGCCGCTCAAGGGCGCGGACGACATGGTCTTTCTGCGCGACGGCGAGCGCTGCTGGTTCGTGCGCCTGGGCGACGTGGCCGGCTTCGAGGCCTGCGGCAACTACGCCCAGGCCTGGTTCGACGGCCAGCGCCCGCTGCTCAATCGCACGCTCAGCGCGCTGGAGGAAAGACTTGACCCCCAGCTGTTCTTCCGCGCCAGCCGCAGCCACCTGATCAACCTGCGCTGGATACAGGCGATCGCGCCCGCGAGCAACGAGGGCTACCGCGTGACGCTGCGCGACGGGCACCTGGTGGACGTCTCGCGCCGCCAGGCCAAGCTGCTGCGTGAGCGGCTGGAGCTGTGAGGCCCGCGGGCTGTCGCGGCCGGCTGCAGTTCATCCGGGCCGGGGTGCGCTTCGTCGCAGCGCGCGCGGCGTGATGGGCTTGCTGCCTTAGTCTGCAGGGGCTGTCCACCGCTCGAGCAGGTTGCAGCAGTTCTCAGCACTCAGGATTTTCCTCATGACCCAACGTCTTGCCCCCCTCGCCCTGGCCCTGACCGCCAGCCTGCTGTGTTCGGCCTGCG
>QFOU01000059.1 GCA_003241595.1 Pseudomonas fluorescens | reverse complement strand
GCAGCGGAATCGTATCGTCCAGTATAAATAAACACCGAAAGTCAGCATGCAAATGCACACCTTCATTTTTGGCCGGATTCGCCCTGACCTGATGCCAATCAAGGTCGAAAAGCTCCCCATTCGGCGCTAGCTCGATCGGCATATTGCCAACCTCTTCAAAGAACTCTTTCTTTGAAACACGCTTCGGTACATGGTCGCCATCAGCATGACCCCCCGCCCACATTACGCGCTTTTGATATTTATGCCTCTGCACAAGCGTCTTCGTAAATGTGCGGTTCACCACCACAGCACAAGCCGTCATGTGGCAAGGCCTTAGGTCTCTCGAAAAGAAATCCCCCTCAACCATCTCCAACATGGCCTTCACCGTCAGCCGATGAGTTTCCTCCATGTCGTCGTGAGTCTTATGGTTCACCACCATATCATACAGGGCCTTGCGCTTCGTATCCTCAAGCGGAAAACGTTTCATTTCAAACACTCCAAAAAGATAACCCTGCAAGCGGTATACTCACAGGGTTTCCTTTTGGCAAGAAGACCCTAAGCCGTCGGCTGCAAACAACCCCCAACACGCAACGGCTCAGCCGCCGTCGCCAGCCCATTCTCACCCACGGTCACAATCACCCCACTCAACGTGCCTTCACCGGTCACTTGGTCAAACTTGTAACGCATGGCGGTGGTAAAGCTCGGCAACGCACTCTCATAACTCACACCAAGACTAGAATTATAATCCCCACACATCCCCGCATCGGTCTGGTAGGCCGTGCCCTTGGGCTGTACACGGGTATCGCTGGTCGGAATATGCGTATGTGTACCCACTACCAAACTCGCCTTACCATCCCAAAACGCACCTAGGTTACACTTCTCGCTGGTCGCCTCGGCATGCACATCCACAATCAGGGCGTCGCAGTCCACACCCAACTTGTAACGCTCTTGCAACTCAGTGCTGGCGCGGAACGGACAGTCGATCAACTGACGCATGAACACACGCCCCTGAATGTTCACCACGGCAATGCGCTTGCCACCAATGGTCACCATCACATGACCACGACCAACAGTGCCCGGCGGATAGTTGAACGGACGGATAATCTTCGGATTACCTGCCAGAAATTCATCAAACCCACGCTGATCAAACGTGTGGTCACCCAGCGTGATCACATCTACACCGGCACTGAAAATCTCCTGCGCATCCGCCGCCGTCAGGCCCTTCCCATTCTGGGCCGCGTTCTCACCATTCGCAATCACAGCGGTCAAACCGTGCTTTTCACGCAGAGATTGCAAATGGGTTTTCAACGCCTTTCGGCCGGGAACACTGACGATATCGCCTAAAAACAAGATTTTCATACCGCCGTTATACGCTAACCCGCCCAAAACGCCAAACACTTGAACACCAAACACGCACTTCGGTTGCCCTACCGCGCCCTACAACCTAGTGTCATGAGCATGAACGCCATCCTTGCGCCCTTCCAACTCATCGGAGCCCCCATTCTCCGTGCCGTCGCGCAAACCGGCGCTATTACGATCTTCATCACGAAGGTCTTCCAACAACTCTTTATCGGCCAACGCAGTGGACAATTCTCCCGCCAGTGCGTCTTTGTGGGTATCGAAAGCCTCCCCATCGTTTTGCTCACTGCATTCTTTACCGGCGCCGTCCTCGCCCTTCAAAGCTACAATGGCCTGAACGCAGGGCTTAACGGCGGCGGAGACGCCATCGCCACCTCCCAACTCGGTAATCTGGTTTCCACCAGCATGCTGCGAGAGCTTGGCCCCGTGCTCGCTTCCCTCATGCTCGCCAGCCGCGTGGGCGCCGCCATGGCCGCCGAACTCGGCACCATGCGCGTTACCGAGCAGATCGACGCCCTCTTCACTCTCGCCACCAACCCGCTCCGTTACCTGGTCGTCCCGCGCATTCTGGCCTGCCTCTGCATGCTCCCCCTGCTCGTGATTCTCGGTAACACCCTCGGCATCTTCGGCGGGTATGTGGTGAGCACACAGGTTCTGGATATGACCGGCCAAAGCTACTTCACCAGCGCCATGCTGGGCGTGAATGCCGACGCCATTTCCATGGCCCTCGTTAAATCCGCTATTTTCGGATTCATCGTCGGCCTCATGAGCACCTTCCACGGCTTCAACGCGCGCGGCGGTGCACAAGGAGTCGGAGAAGCCACCACCCGCGGCGTCGTCTACGCCTCCGTCACCATTCTTATTTCCGATTACTTTATTACGGCCCTGATGTAGACATGACTCCCACCAAATCGTCCCTCATCAAAACCGAAGGCAACAGCGAGTTCAAGATCGAACTCCGCAACGTCCATAAAAGCTTTGGCCCCACCAAGCAAATCCTGCGGGGCACCAATCTGCAAATCCAACGTGGCGAAACCATGGTTATTTTGGGCGGCAGCGGTACCGGTAAAAGCGTGCTTCTCAAATGCCTGCTGGGTCTGGAACCCATCCAGCAGGGCGAGATCTTTATCGACGGTCATAACATCACCCATATCAAAGGCGAAGCCCGCATGGAGCTGATGTCGAAATTCGGCATGCTCTTCCAAGGCGCCGCCCTGTTCGATAGCATGACGGTCTGGGAGAACATCGCCTTCGTCCTGCTCCGCCGCGGTGTCAAACGCGCCACCGCCAAAGAGGTCGCCATCGAAAAACTCCGCCTCGTCGGCCTCAAGCCCGAGGTTGCCGACCAAAATCCCTCGTCCCTCTCCGGTGGCCAGCGTAAACGCGTGGGCTTGGCCCGCGCCGTCTGCCACCAGCCGGAGATCATCCTCTACGACGAACCCACTACCGGTCTCGACCCCATCACATCCGACATCATCAACGAGCTGATCCTCAAACTCCAATCCGAATTGAAGTGCACCAGCCTGATGATCACGCACGACATGACCAGCGCCTTCAAGGTCGCCAACCGCATGGCGTTTCTCTACCAGGGGGAATTCATCGCACTCGGCACACCCCAGCAGTTCCGCAAGGGCGATATCCGCGAAAGTACGTTGGCCAATGCCGAGGTTCGCCCGCAAACCGGAGAAATGGTCACACAGTTTATCGAGGGTCGCTCAACCGGCCCCATTACAGCGTAAGGGCCACACATATGCCTGCAAAGCATCCCATCAAATTGACAACTCCGCAGAAATAAAGAGAACGTACCAGCATGAATAACGAAATCAAAGTCGGCCTCCTTATAGTAGTAGCTCTCGCCGTGCTGGGCTGGCTCACCGTTGCCAGTGGCACGCTCAATCTGGGCCGCAAGGATGCAACCCGCGAACTCACCTCCACCTTCCGCGATGTGAATGGCATTAAAGAAGGCACGCTCGTCAAAATGGCCGGTGTCGATATCGGTAAGGTCACCCGCGTCGAACTCCAACCCAACGGTACCGCCATCCTGCGCTTCGAGGTCCGCCAAAGCGTGGCCCTTCCGGCCGATGTCGCAGCCCAGATCACTTCCAGCGGCCTTATTGGCGAATATTACCTTGCACTCGTACCGGGCCGGGAAGGTGTATTAGGCGATGGCGGGCTGCTCGCTGAAAATGTCAACCATCTCCCCGCTCTTGCGAGCGCCGATCCCGCCAACGTCGCTACCGATTTCGCCAAAATGGCAGACGATATGCAAAACATCACCGCGTCGCTCAAACTGGTATTGGGAGACCCCGAGAACGCGCGTAAATTCCAGGATATCGTCGATAACCTCTCGCGCTTTAGCGAAACCTTGGGCGGTAATAACGGAGAAACCGTCTCCAACCTTGGCCGCGCAACCGAGAACCTCGCCAAGATCACCGAAGACCTGCGCAATGGTAAAGGCGCCCTCGGTCAATTGTTAGTCTCCGATGGCAACGAAACGAAGGAACAACTCAACGGCACCCTCAACCAACTCAATGCCGCTGTCGCCGACTTCCGCGAGATCATGGCCAAAATCAATGGCGGCCAAGGCACCATCGGTAAACTGGTGAATGACAATAACACCGCGCAAAAGTTCGATACCGCACTGGATACGTTCAACGGCATCAACACCCGCATGGAAAACTTCAAGACCGAACTCTCCATGGAAGGCGCCGCCCTGACTAACGAGAACGACATCTACAAAACAAATGCCACTCTCCGCCTCCAACCGGGCACCGCAACCTTTGTCGAACTCGGCCTCACGGGTGATGGCTTTGCCGCCAATGCCGACAGCTCCAACAATGCAGGCGGCCCCTACTACGGACGTGAATTCGGCAACAAACTGAAGTACACCGCCCAAGTCGGCCGCACCTTCCCGGATGCCATCGGCACGACCGACCTCTCCCTGCGCGGCGGTATCAAAAACAGCACCGCCGGCGTGGGCGCCGATGCGCAATCCACGCTGTTCGGTACCGGTGTCAAATACTCCGCCGACCTCTACGATTTCGGCGGCAACAATACCCCCAACGGCAACAACCCGCACCTCGATCTCACCGCCCGCGCCAACCTCTACGGCAACAACATCTACGGCCTTGTCGGCTACGATAATGTGCTGAACAGCGAGTACGGCAGCCCCATGGTCGGCGTCGGTGTCAAGTTCGGCGGTAATACCGAGTCCAAAGCCCCCGCCAAAGTTCAAACCAGCGATAAACTGTAATCCCCATGTATACCCCCGCCCTTATCGACGTCCTCATCGCACTCGTCCTGCTCACCAGCATTCTTGCAGCCTGCCACCGAGGCTTGGGCAAAGAAATGTTGCACACGGTGCTTTTCACCATCGTGGTCGTTATCGGTTACGTCCTCTTCCGCAACAGCATGGAAACCGACGAATCCGACGTCAACACCACGGTCTTCTGGCTGGTCAACAGCACCTACTACCTCATCACCGCCTACGTCCTTACCTGGATCGGCATGAAAGTGCTCTCCCCCCTCATTCTTGGGCAAGAGCAAGTTGGCCTCCGCAGCCGTTTCTGGGCCGGCATCATCTCACTCACCAAGCTGCTCGCGGTCATCATCGGCCTTAACCTCTGGTTTGCGGTACACAGTCCAGCCCCGCACCCGCAGCGCCTCACAGCCCTGCCTAAAGTCATGCAGGAAAGCACACTGGTCTTCATCAGCGATAAATTCACCAACGACCTCTACCTCTGGCTAGCCTCAAAGGACATCCTCACCTACCACAAAATCACCAAATCCAAGCCCACCGAGCAAGAACTGCGCGAAAAAGAGCTGCAAGACCAGCTCAACGGCACCATCCCCATGAGCTACCAATAAACAGTTCAGCCCAAAAAAGGAGGCACTAACCTCCTTTTTTAACACTCTCAAATTCCGGCGCGCAGCGACGTTGCCCCTGCGCACGGAGCTACAAACAGTCATCCCGGTGCTTTTTGGCGGGGCGCCGAGTATATACAAAATACTTCAGACCCGCTAAAAAGTGCTGGGGGGCTGTTTTAGCCCGCGCCTTACTATTATTTTTTAATCCAACCCGGCTTGCGGCCTTTATAAGGGTTTTTATTCGCCTTGAAGAAGATCTTCACCGGCAAATTCCCCAGCCCCAGCGCTTCACTCAACTGGTTGCGCAAGAATTGCTTATACGTGTCACTCACTTCACTAATCCGGTTGCCCCAGAAGGTGAACGTCGGCGGGTTGGTATCGCTCTGACGGATGAACTTGAGGCTCACCACCTTACCATTCGCCAATGGCGGGCTCCGCTTGGCCAATACGCGCGCCAGCAGGTTATTCAACTTACCGGTGCTGTAAGTGGAATACGTCTTCTCAAACACATCGCACACCGCCCCCATCAAATCATCCAATCCCTTCGCCTTCAGCGCCGAGATCGGCATGGCCAACGGCTCCGACATCGCATGCATACGGTGGTGCAGCTGAATCGCAATATCAGCTTTGCACTCATTCTTATCCTTCACGCTGTCCCACTTGTTCAGCGCAATGATCAGCGGCTTGTATTGGTTCATCGCCACGGCAGCGATCTGCGCATCCTGCTGTTCAAAAATTTCCCAGTTCCCCGTGTCGGTGTTGTGGGTGCTGGCATCAATCACCAGAATCACCACATCCGCCTTCTCCACAGCCTGAAGCGATTGCCCCACGCTCAAAAATTCAAGGCTATCCTTATCAACCTTGGCTTTCCGACGCAGCCCCGGCGTATCAATAAGCTGGAAGGCCTGTTCGTTATATTCAAAATCGTGCGGTACGGCCTCACGGGTCAAACCGGCCACCGGCCCCGTCAACATCGCTTCGCGCCCCAACAAAGCATTGGTCAATGTCGATTTCCCAACGTTCGGGCGCCCCAGAATCGCCAAACGGATCGCACCCGCCGGGCGTTTCGGGAATCGGGAATAATCCGCTTCCACATCGGTCTCCGGACCCTGCTCCTCATCCTCACCATCAACAGACTCTGCAACTTCGGTCTCTTCAACCTCGGCTTCATCCTCTTCCGGCTCATCCTCAATCTCAGGCACATGCACTTTCAACGCATGGTAGAGGTCTTCCATCCCCTGCGAGTGGGCGGCACTCAACATGATGGGAGCCCCAAACCCAAGGGTCTCCACCTCTAACGCATGGCCTTCCGCCGTCCGCAGATCCGCCTTGTTTAAAACAAGGATCAACGGCTTGTTCATCTTGCGCAACTTCTGTGCCAGCGCACGGTCGGCCGGCGTCAAACCGGTAGCACCGTCAATCACCAGAATATGCAGGTCAGCCATCTCCGCCGCGTTATAAGCAAGGCGGTTAAGCGAAGCCTGAAGCGTCGGATCATCCGCCGCATTGGCATTCTTCTTCTGGTTCTGGGTAACTTTACCCTCTTCAATACCGGCCGTGTCCAAGAGCATGAACTTCAACCCGAACAAATTCCCCGGTGTCCGGCGCACATCGCGCGTGGTACCAGCCTGCGAGTGCGTGATCGCCAGCGTCGCGGCGCGCACAATATTGGTACGCCCCTCGCGCGGTGGACGCGCCAATACGTTAAACAACGTGGACTTGCCCACGTTCGGACGGCCCAAAATGGCAATATTCTTCAAGGTGCTGGCGGGTGCGCTCGTATTCATGCCTAATCCTTTAGCAGACTTATCCCCTAAAAGCGAGCTATTCCCCCCAAAAACAAAGGGGCCGAAGCCCCTTCTCGTCTTTTGACCAGTTTAGGCCGCCAAACCAGCAATTGCAGCTTCAGCATTAGCAATGCCTGCAGCTTTAGCATCAGCTCCTACCGCCTGACCTTCAGCCACAACCACATCCACATCGGTAATACCAATAAAGCCCAGCAACGCTTTCACGTAGCTCACTTGGTGTTCCATGCTGGCCGCAGGCGTGCCCTCACCATAATAACCACCCCGAGAGGCCGCAACGATAACGCGCTTACCACCAGCAAGACCTTGCACACCTTCCGGGCCGTATTTGAAGGTCACACCCGCTACCAGCACACGGTCAAACCACGCCCGTAACTGAGACGATGTACCAAAATTGTACATGGGCACACCCATCACAATGGTATCGGCCGCTTGGAATTCTGCCATCAACTCTGCGCTCAACGGTTCGCCATAAGCTGGCAGGGTCAGGTGTTCAATCGGGTTAGCCACCAAGTCGCGGTAAACCACTTGGGCGCTAGGGTTAGCGGCCTTCAGTTTAGCCACCACTTCGGCGCTCAATTTACGGCTGGTCGAGTTGTCGCCAGTGATGCTGCTGTCCAGATGAAGGATATTCATGTCGTGTATCTCCTGTTTTAAGTGCGAATCCTAGCTTCATTTGCTAAGTTTCGTTTTTCGTGTTAGTAACTTTTTATTACCTACTTACATAAGTAGACAAATGCAGACAACAGCGCAAGAAGGCACAATCATGACACCAGATAACATCCATGTTCCCAGCCAATGCAATCGCGTCACCCCCATTCTGTCGCGCATCGGCGATAAATGGGCCGTCCTCATCGTCATCCTGCTGGCGAATGGCAGCCTGCGCTTCAGCGAACTCCGCAAACGCATCTCCAACATCTCGCAACGCATGCTCACGTTCACCCTGCGCAACCTCGAGCGCGACGGCCTCGTCAAACGCACTGTCACCCCCAGCGTCCCTCCCCGCGTCGATTACGAACTGACCTCGCTGGGCCAATCACTTCTCAAGGTGCTTCACGAACTCGGCAACTGGGCCTCTCAAAACGCCGACCACATCGAATCCGCCCAAAAGCACTACGACAAACTCAACCCCACCGAATAAGCTTCTGCCAAATAAAACCCCCTCCGACAAAGCAGAGGGGGTCTTTAAGTTTTCATGTGTATGCACT
>QFOU01000095.1 GCA_003241595.1 Pseudomonas fluorescens | reverse complement strand
GGCCTAACGCCCGCGGTAAGGGGCGCCCACTTGGCCTGCCCGAGGCGCTGGGTGATGCAAGCGTCCCCTTGACCAATGAGTTAGGCCAGGGAGCCATGGTAGATGTGGGGAGCCCGCACTTGGCATAAAAACATTTATAGATGCTGACAGACGGCATGAGGCATAGGTTCACCTTGAACGCTGCAAGGTGCACAAAGCAGACAGCGAGCAATTCTGCCCGCTTGAGCTTCCTGATGGTGAAGTCGGAGGCCTGTTGACGGCTGAAGGTGTCTTGAAGGCCAATGCCTCGATCCTTCTCTCTGTTGCATTAGCTGATACGCGTGCCTGATATGACTTCACGATTACAACTGCGTCTGCTCCAATGCTTGCTGCATCCAAAAGAAGGGCTTCCATCGCAAGTCTTTTGTCGTCTTCCTCTGTCGCTCTGGTGGGGGATGTAGCCTCTTCAAGCATGCCGAAGATATCTAACTCCCCCGGCCTGTCCACTGTCGCCATGCCGCGTGCGAAGATTTTGCCCACTAGCTTTGCATCCGGCGATGGCTTATATGTGTAGACCTTGACGCTGCTGACATCTAGCGGGGGTAGCGGGGCATCAATGTCGATGACGTGATTGGCCTCCGAAACGTCGCCACTTCCGGCGAAGCAGGAAAGCGTTTGAAAGATCAAGCACAGCAGAATGATTAGTCGTTTCATGAGACGCTCTTTTATCTGAGGCCTAACGCCTGCGGTAAGGGGCGCTCGCTTGGCTGGCCCGAAGCGATGCGCAGTGTCGGCGTCCCCTTGACCAATCGGTTAGGCTGACTGCAGACACGCAGTATGACGAATCGAACAGGCCTGCCAGAGCAGTGCTGGTAGATGTTTGGCGATGCCCCTGCGAGCGGTGCCCAAGCTCAGTAATGGCGTTACCACTTCCAGAGCGATGGCGTGCGCCATGGGGCGGCCGCGCTGCTTTGCGGTGCGCTGACTGCCGCAGGACAGGCAGCCCGAACATCCCTAGTGACCTGTAACGATTGAATCGGGAGTGATTCGTCTCGTCGGATCAAAGTACTTCCACTTCACCGGCTTGGGTTGCTTGTTGTAGTGACGGATGT
>QFOU01000058.1 GCA_003241595.1 Pseudomonas fluorescens | reverse complement strand
GGAAATGCCGGGCATCCACGACATCCTTAAGCAATCCGAAGGCCGCATTGAAAATGGACGCATCGCCTACGCCGCACTTATGAAGGTGCGTGAACACCCTACCGATACCGAAGCCCGCGCCATGTTGGAGCAACACAGTAAAGATCTCGGCTACGGCCTGCTGCTCAAGGCCAAGGGTGTAAATCCCCTCACCGCCACACCGGAACAGATTGCCGAGGTCACTCACAAACTGGTGCCCCACGTCGCACCTTTGTTCTGGAGCTTCCGTATCATGGTTGCCTGCGGCATGTGGTTCATCCTGCTCTTCGGTGCAGCCTTCTGGTACAGCAGCACACGTAAGTTCGAGCCCAACTGGGTCCAACGCGCCGCCCTCCTCAGCCTGCCACTCCCGTGGCTGGCTATCGAACTCGGCTGGATCGTCGCCGAATACGGCCGCCAACCGTGGGCCATCCAAGACGTCCTGCCCACCGGCATGGCCGCCTCGGCAACCTCCGCCGCCTTGGTCTTCACCAGCCTCATGGCCTTCGTCCTCTTCTACACCACGCTACTCGTCATCGACGTCAAGCTGATGCTGAAATACGCCAAACTAGGCCCGCAAGCCGTCCACTAATCGCTTCAAATAAGGAATAACACCATGATCCCCATGCCCCTCGACTACGAAACCCTCCGCCTCCTCTGGTGGGCCCTACTCGGCATCCTCCTCATCGGCTTCGCCATCATGGATGGCTTCGATATGGGCGTCGCCTTCCTCAATCCCTTCCTCGGTAAAAAGGATGTCGAGAACCGCCAGATCATCAACACCATGGCCCCCTTCTGGGATGGGAATCAGGTCTGGCTGATCTTGGGCGGCGGCGCGATCTTCGCCGCCTTCCCCGCCATCTATGCCACCTCGTTCAGCGGTTTCTACATCGCCATGCTGCTCACGCTCTTGGCCCTTATCCTGCGTCCGGTCTCCATGGAGTTCCGCCAGAAGTTCGTAACTCCCCGCGCCCGCAAGGCATTCGACTATACCCTCTTCGCCAGCGGCCTTATTCCTCCGCTGGTCTTCGGGGTGGCCTTCGGCAACCTGTTCTTGGGCGTACCGTTCTACCTCGATGACATGCACCTTCCGCACTATGTCGATAGCTACTTCGGCGGCTTCTTCCATCTCCTGAAACCCTTCGCCCTGCTCACCGGTATCATCAGCGTGCTCATGATGGCCACCCACGGTGCAGTCTTCCTCACCGCCAAACTCAACGGCCCGGTCCATAAGCGCGCCCTCACATTCGCTTACACCGGCTTGGGCCTCTGGATTGTCCTCTTCACCCTCGGCGGTGTCTGGGTCAGCCACCTCACCGGCTTTACCATCACCAGCCCGATCGTCACCGACGGCCCCTCCAACCCCACGATCAAAACCGTGGTCATGGAATCCGGCGTCTGGCTGCGTAATTTCCACAACTACCCCATCCTCTACCTCGTCCCCCTCACCGGTGTGTTGGGTGCCGTCACCTGTGCCGTTCTCCTCCGCACCCAACGCTACGCATGGGCCTTTGCCGCCAGCGGCACCATGGTGGCCAGTAACGTCGCCACCGCCGGTGTCGCGCTGTTCCCGTTCCTGCTCACCAGCAGCTATAACCCCAACCATAGCTTTACCGTGTGGGATAGCACTTCCAGCCACCTCACCCTCTGGTGGATGACCATGGCTGCGGTGCTTTTCGTTCCCCTCATCCTCGCCTACACCTCGTGGGCCTTCCACAAGATGCGCGACATCATCCGCACCGAGGATATCGAGCACAACAAAGGCCAGGGCTTCTTCTACTAACCGCCATCACAATCAGAAAGGATAATTCCAATGTGGTACTTTGCATGGATTCTCGGCCTCCCCATGGCCATCTTCTTCGGCATACTCAACGCGATGTGGCTCGATGCCCACCTCGATCGCCAGTCACGTAAAACCGGTAAGGAATAATCATACAAACCCACCTGTCAGGTCTCGCCCACCTGACATTTTTCACCGCTCACTTCGAGCGGTTTTTTACGCCTGTATTCAAACCCCGCCGCTCACGTTTCGCTGTCACCGCCCATCGTATATCTTACAATAGGAGGTTGTACCATTACCCCCTGTCAGATTTCCACCCACCCCCTCAGAATTTAATTTTTCCGCACAAATCCAACATTCCCCGCACCGCACAAATGGCTAAATAACAACACTCCCACGCCCTCTCACACACGCAAACACTTTGCAATCCCTCCCCACAACACATGTCAGAAGATACAACTATAAGTAGCAATACAAACCATAAGGACGATGAGAAAGAAAGGATACCACTATGGCTCTCTTTACGCTTAAAAACGTCCCCGGTAACGGCAACCCGCTGAAATACGAACAACTTAACAGCGACGAAACCATCACCGCCACCGGCACGCTGCCCACCGACAGCGCCGCCGCCGTCGCCACCACCCAAACCGGCGCTGGCCTTGAAGGAGCGGCCAAAAATAGCTTCGAAAACACGGCACAAACCGCAGTCCTCGGTAGCGCATTCGCGGCCGATAACGTCGCTGCAGCCACCACCGCCGCGCAAACCCTCCCCTTCGGTGCCCAAGCCGAAAACCAAGATTTCTCCGGCGTCGGCACTCCCGTAGATACCTCCACCGCTGCCGCCCTCGCTACTGAAGCCGAAGGCTCTTCCAACGCCGGTTCTTACGCCAACAGCAGCTTTGCCTCCAGCAGTAATAATACCCAGATCAACATTATCAACCCTGGGCCTGGCCCAGGGCCCGGACCCGGCCCTGGACCAGGTCCTAACCCCGGCCCGGATCCCGATCCAACCCCCCGCTCGCCGGATATCGTCGCCGACGTCAACACCGGCATCCTGCCCAACATCCACCTCGATACCAATATCCAGCAAACCCTTGCGCCGGTCGTCAACCTCGTTGAAAACACGCTCACCGATGTCCTCTCCGGTAACCCCCAAACCGTGGGCAATCTCCTCAATAACGTGGGCACAACCCTTAACGACATCCTCACCGGTGGCGGTACAAATCTGGGCCTCGGCAATCTGCCCATCCTCGGTAACGGCGGTAACCCCACCACCACACCTCCGCTTATCTATGTTGGCGCAGGCGATACCTCCGGTAATCCCGCTGGTACCATCGCCGATGTCCGCTTGCTGAACGATAACGGCCAGATCGCTGGTATCACCGTGCCTGCCCTCGGCAGCAACCCGCTCATCGATATCTCCACCGGCAATGGCAATAGCCCCGCCTCGCTCGCCGATATCGACCTGATGCCATCCGAAGGTACTCTCGCCAACGTCAGCATTCCCCTCTTCGGTAACAACCCGTTGCTGGAACTCACCACCGGTAACGATTCCACCTCTGCCGAAGGCTCTCTCGCCGATGTCAATCTGCTCGGCAGCAACGGTGGTGTCGCCGCGGTGACCGTGCCCCTGCTCGGAGAAAACCCGCTCATCGACATCTCCGCCGGTAACGGCAATAGCCCCGCAGGCTTACTGGATGTCGACCTGATGCCATCCGAAGGTACTCTCGCCAACGTCGGCCTCTCGCTCCTCGATGGAAATCCCCTGCTCGAACTCACCGCCGGTAACGACAACAATACCAGCGAAGGCTCACTGGCCGATATCGCCCTCCTCAATGGAGAAGGCAACCTCGCCACCATCGGTGTACCATTACTGGCGAACAACCTGTCGCCGATCTCGGCCTGAATCTCAACGGAGACGGCCCTCTCGTCAGCGCCAACCTGCTCGGTACAAATGCCGAAGTTCAAGGCTTGCTCGGTATCAATGTCGGCGCCAACGAATCCGACTCCTCCAACAACCTCATCCAGCTCTACCTGCTCGGTAACGGCGATATGCCCCTCGATAATCTGATCGAGCTCGCCCTCACCATGCCCAATGGCCAACAAGTGAATGTCACCGAAGGCGTCAGCGACATCCTTGACGCCGCCACCGGCCAAGTCGCCAACGTGGTCGGAGGTACAGCTACCGGCGTCACCGGCTTACTCAGCGGCCTGTTCGGCGGTCTCTCAGGAGGTCTCGGCAACGCGCAAACCGCGTTAAGCACTACACTCACCAACGTGGCCAGCGGTGCCTCAAACGCACTCGCCCCCGTCGCCACGGGTCTCGAAACTGTAGCCTCACAAGCATTGGCAACCACCACCGAAAATCTGGCGAACATTCCGTCAGCTCTGGAAAGCGTAGCCAGTAACCTTCAAAACGCCGCCGCATCCACGTTAGAGCAAATCGCCTCTAACGCCGCTCCGGCTCTCGAAAGTGCAGCCCAACAGCTCGCGACTCTCCCCGCTGCCGTGCAAGATGTTGCCGCCAATATTCCAGCTGGGGTCAACGACCTCACTGCGAACCTCCAAGGCAACCTCACTGCCGGTCTCGCCCCAGTAGTAACGGGTGCTGAAGCCGTTATCTCCGAAGCAGTAAGCAACCTGCAAAGCGCCTTGGATCAAACCGCCCAACAGCTCACTAGCCTTCCCGCAACCGTAGGTAACGTCGCAGCCAACCTGAACACAGGCGTCTCCTCCGCACTCGATCAAAGCGCTGGGAATATCGCCAGCACACTGGGCCAAACCGCAGGACACCTCGCAACCGTTCCGGTGATTGTTGAAGACATTGCCACCAACCTCCACGGAGCCCTTACCGGCGCTCTGGAGCAAACAGCCAGCAACGTCGCTACAGCCGTTGGCCAAACCATCGAGCACGCAACCGCGCTTCCCGTGGTCGTGGAAGATGTCGCCGCAAATCTGCACACAGGCCTTGCTGCCGCAGCCTCCGAAGTCGCGGGCAACCTCACCGCTACGGTGGCCGAAACCGCCGCCCACCTCACCAACGTCGGCACCCTCACCGAAACGGCGGTGGCCGAAGTCCACAATGCGGTAACTTCAACCCTCTCCAACGTGATTGGTGGTACCAGCGATGTTCTCGCCAATATCGCCAACAACGTGACACAAGGTCTCGGCGCTGTTACCGACAATACGCAGTCCGGTCTCACCGGTGTCCTCACCGAATCAGCCGCCTGCGCGGGGTCGATATCTTCCGCGACCTGGGTGCGCATCCCGCAAACCCTACAAGGCGCACGCGGCTCGCAAACCATCAAACCCGGCATGGTCGTGGTCGCAGGTGTCGTTACCGGGCGCCACAGCATTATGGATTACCTCCTCCGTCCCATCCGTAATGCGCTGGATGACCTCGCCCCCTCCGCTTAATCGCCAACCCAACTAAAAAGAACAAAAATATGAACACCCCACCCCCCTTCCCCGCCAGCTCTCCCACGGTCCTTGTTGCCGATGACGATCGCGTCATCCGCAACCTCCTTTCCGGCATGCTGGAAGACTCCGGCTACACGGTGCTGGAGGCCGCCGACGGCCAGGAAGCCTACTCCATCCTCAACCAGCGCCCCGGCAGTATCGATGCCGCGCTCATCGACCGCAATATGCCGGGGCTGGACGGCCTCTCCCTCGTCCGCATGATGAAACAGAACGCCGACCTCGCGCAAATGCCGGTCGTCATGGTCACCGGCGCCGCCGAACCCAATCAGGTGCGAGAAGGCCTCAACGCGGGTGTCTTCTACTACCTCACCAAACCGGTGGAAAAAGCCGTGGTCGGCGCGGTGGTGAATAGCGCGGTCACCGAAGGTACGCGCCGCCGCAACTTCACCCGCCAACTGCGCGGTCATAGCGGCCTCGCCATGCTGCGCCAAGGCGTCTTCACCTGCCGCACGGTGGCCGAGGCAGAGCAACTCGCCACCCAACTCGCCCCCCTCTTCCCCCAACCGGGCCGCGCACTCGGCGGTATCGCGGCACTTATCCTGAATGCGGTGGAGCACGGCCTACTCGGCATCGGCTATACCCTCAAAGGCCAACTTCTTGCGCAAGGCAACTGGGCGCAAGAGGTCGCCCGCCGCGAATCCCTGCCAGAAAACCGGGAAAAACTCATCAAGGTCGTTATCGAACGCCAGCCCGATTCCACCCGCCTCACCATCGCCGACCCCGGCAACGGCTTCGACTGGCGCAGCTATCTGGAATTCTCGCCGGAGCGCGCCACCGCAGGTCACGGCCGCGGTATCGCGCAAGCCCGTGCCAGCGGGTTCGATAAACTGGCCTACAACCCCGCCGGCAACATCGTGCAGGCGCAAGCGGGCATCCGTCCCGACCTCTCATGGTAACAGGCAACACATTCATGAATCCTAAACCCCACCATCCTCCTCAACCGCAACCGGCCATCTACCGCTTCAACCGCCAGTTTGTGCTGGACATCCTCGCGCTTATGCTGGTGCTGGGCGGCGGCCTTGCATTTGCCCTTATACAACGCCCAGAAAATACCCGGCCCTGGCGCATTGCCATCACCAATTGGCCGGGGTTCGATTATCTCTATCTGGCGAAACAGAAAGGCTTTTTCAAAGCGCACGGCCTCGACATTGAACTCGTCCCCATCAATTCAATCATCGATATGCGCACCGCGTTCGAACGCGGCCTCATTGATGGCTATACCAGCGCAGTGCTCGATGTCACCGAATCCATGCAGGAAAGCGGAACACCCGCACGCATCGTACTGGTAACAGATTACTCCAAAGGCGCCGACATGATGCTCGCCACTCCGTCCATCACTACGGTGAACGACCTTTCCAATACCAAAATGGGTATAGAGCTCAGTTCAGCTGTCAGCCGCTATATCTTAGGCCGCGCGCTGGAAGGCACCAATGTCCGACCGAATGATATCCGCCTCATCCCCGGCAGCCAAAGCGTCCTCACTTATCAAGCCATCCGCGGAGATCTCGACGCCATCATCACCTATCACCCCTTTGCCAGCCAAATTCTCGAAAAACGGGATATGCACATTCTGTTCGATACCCACGCCATTTCCGAAGAAATTATCGATGTAGTGGCCGTGAGTCCGGCAATGGTCGAAGCCGAACCCGAACTCAGCCGCCGCCTCCAACTCGCATGGCAAAGCGCCATTGATTATGCGAACTCCCATCCGGAAGAAACGCGCGATCTGTTCGCGCGCCGCTACGGCATCACGCTCCAGCAATATCAGGAAATGAACAACGACATCACGCTCGTCGACCGTGCCGCCAACCAGCGCATGACCCGCGATGGCACTGTGGCACGTGCGATTCACAAGGCCGCCGTCACTCTCAACCCCCAAAAACCGCTCTCAGAAGCCACCATCTCCAACACCGTGGATGTTTGGTATCAACAAGAAGGACAACGCTAATGTACTCTCCCACCTTCTCCCATGTAACGTCCCACGCCGCTCCTTCTCAATCCACCGCGATGTCGCTTCTGCCGCAAATGCTGTGGCCCATCGTGCTGCTTGAGTTCACATTGCTCGCTCTTGTTGTCGGTTGGTACTGCTTCGAATCCATTCATCGTATCCATGCCCAAACCGAAACTCGCGCCGAACTTATCGCGCAAGCTCTCGAGCATCGCGGCCAAAGCACACCGGTGGTCGAAGCCCTCTCGCGCATGGCAGAAAGCCTTGCCGCCAACCGCGACGTGAAAGAAATCACGGTCATCGACCGCAGCACAATGATGATCCGTAACAGCAACCAGGCGAACCTTGTCGGCCAACCTATCAACAAACACCCCAATCCCATTTTACGGCAGGCCATGGAAAAAGCGATCTCGTCCAGCACCACCAGCCGCGGCTCCTATCTCGATAACTCCTATCTGTATCTGGTGCCTACTCTCATTCCCACCACCACTGCGGGGCAAACCTCCTTGCGGGGCATTATTATGGTGGAAATCGATATTACCAGCCAGTGGACAGCCCTCAAGCGCGATATGCTGGTCTTTGCGCTTACCAGCGGTCTGCTCATTTGCACCACCATCCTGCTTATCTACGGGTTGCTCTATCGCCATATCTACCGGCCGCTCACCAGCATCCGCAACACCATGCAAACCTACACGCATGGCAACCGCAATGCCAGTGCACCCGCCCTTACCAGCTTCGAATTCAACGAGGTGGCCACCAGCCTCAATACCATGATCCGTAAACAGAACGAGAACGAAGAACAACTCAGCAGCTACGCCAATCAAATGGAAATGCTCACGCTGGATATGGAGACCGCACGCGACGAAGCCCTCCGCGCCAACTCCATGAAGAGCGAGTTCATGGCCACCATGAGCCACGAGATCCGCACTCCCATGAACGGCGTCATCGGCATGACCGACCTCTTGCTCGAAAGCGGCCTGAATAGCAAACAGGCCCACTATGCACGCACCGTACAGCAAAGCGCCGATGCCCTGCTTTCACTGATCGACGACATCCTCGATTTCTCCAAGATCGAAGCCGGTAAGATAGAATTGGAAAAATCGCCGTTCAACCTTACCAGCACGCTCGAAAGCCTCGGCGATATGCTGGCCGTCAAAGCCCGCGATAAAGCACTCGAGCTGGTCTTGCACCTCGATCCCGATCTCCCCGCGATGTTCGTCGGAGACTCCGCGCGCCTGCGTCAAGTGCTCATCAATCTGGTCGGTAACGCCATCAAGTTCACGCACCACGGCTACGTGATGCTGGCAGTACA
>QFOU01000001.1 GCA_003241595.1 Pseudomonas fluorescens | reverse complement strand
TCGGCCTGCTTGAACAAGGCCGTACGCTCGGTATCCGCCGCCAGCACAATGTCAACCAGCGGCGTATCATCTTCCGGAATATCCTGCTTTACTTCACCACGGGTGCGGCGTTCCGCCAGCGTGACAGTACCACTGTCCAGCAGCAATTCGCCGGTGATCAACTTGAACAATGTGGATTTTCCGGCACCGTTGGCACCCACAACGCCCACCTTCCAACCATCTTGCACGGTGGCCGAGGCATTTTCCAAAATCAGACGTCCAGCGACGCGGTAAGTGAGGTTCGAGATCGTTAACATGGGCCGCTTATGCCCGCAAAGAGCGGAAAATACAAGCACAAACGCGCCGACATTCCCTATCATGGCCCCCACCAATACCCCACATAAGCAGTGGTTTTCGCGCGCTACAGAACGTGCTATGCCAGCGTCATGATCGACATTGCCAGCATTATCCAAACCGGTAGCGCCAACCCTTGGGTCTACCTTCCCGCCGCTGTAGCTCTGGGGGCCATTCATGGTCTCGAGCCGGGCCACGCAAAAAGTATGATGGCCGCCTTCGTGGTCGCCGTGCGCGGCACCAAAGTGCAAGCGGGTCTCTTAGGCCTTTCTGCCGCCGTGTCGCACAGCATGGTCGTCGCCATTCTCGCCGGTCTCGGTCTGTGGCTGGGCGATGCCATGATCGGTGCCACCGCCCAACCCTACCTCCACCTCATCGGCGGCGGTATCGTCGTGCTCATGGCGCTGTGGATGGTCATGCAGGTTCTCCGTACCAACACTCACAGCCATAGTCATTCGCATGCCCACGACCACGGCCATCACCATCATCACAATCATGAGCATCACCATGGTCACGCCTGCTGCGGCCACAGCCACGATGGCACGTCGGAGGCGAAGAAACTGGTGAAGGAATCCAACGGTAAGGTCAGCACATGGCAGATCATGCTCTTCGGCCTCACCGGTGGCCTCATGCCATGCCCGGCCAGCATTGCTGTGCTGCTTATCTGCATTCAACTGCGTGAATTCACCCTCGGTGCCGCCATGGTTGCCGCCTTTTCGGTGGGTCTTGCATTAACCCTGATGTCCGTTGGTGTGGCAGCGGCTTGGGGCCGTGGCCATGTGGAGCGTCTCTATGGCGAAGGCCGCGCCGCCAAACTTGCCCGCATCTTGCCTTTGGCCAGTGCCGCCCTGATGATCCTGCTCGGCGGTATCATGTTCGTGAGCGGCGCCGTTCACCTGATCTAAGCGGGTGCCAAAAAAGAGGCCCAATAGGGCCTTTTTTATTGGCCGTTCAAGAGAGCCTTTAACTTCCCAATGGCTTTTTCATCCGGGTCATGGGCATCCAACGTCCCCTTGAACACGCCTTTGGCATCCGCCAGCAAGATCATGGAGGAATGGTTGACCATATATTCCTTCGGATCTTCCCCCGCCTTCACCGGCACCTTGGCGTAATACACCATGAAGGTCTTGGCCATGGCCGCAATCTCCTCCGGAGTACCCGTCGCCGCCCGCATCTGGGGGTGGAACATGGTCATGTAATCCTTCAAACTGGCAGGCGTATCCCGCTCCGGGTCAACCGAGACAAACAGCACATTGAACCGCTTCGCATCGTCCCCCAGTGCATTGAGCCATTGGGTTAAAGCCCCCAAAGTCGTGGGGCAGATGTCCGGGCAATGTGTAAACCCAAAGAAGTACAGGCTCGGCTTACCCAAAAAACTCTGTTCGGTCAGCGCTTCACCATCCTGGCCTACCAACCGGAACGGCACATCAAACCGCCGCTCCGTCCCCCGTTCGGCCGGTGTCAGTTGCACTGGTGGCAAACTCATGGCCATCACGGCCAAGATGGCCAATGCCACTGTTAAAACACCCAGCAAGCTGAGAAAGAACATACGCGGAGAAAGTTTCATGCCGCGCAGTATGGCGCTACGGGTTGCTCTGTGGCAAGCACCGGAGTAGGAATAAGGACATGAAACACATCCTCATCGCACTCGCATTGCTCCCCACGGCCGCTCTGGCTCACGATTTCAGCGCCGGTTCGCTCACCATCAACCATCCCTGGACCCGTGCCACGCCCACCGGCTCCACCGCGGCCGCAGGCTATGCCACCATTACCAATAAGGGCACCAAGGCCGATGTCCTGACCGCCGCCACTGTCGAAGGCGCCGGCCACACCATGCTGCACAGCACTGTGACTCGTGATGGCGTCGCCCACATGAATCACCTTGAAAACGGCATCACCCTCGCTCCCGGCGAAACGGTCACCCTCCAACCCGGCGGCACCCACATCATGATGATGAAACTCGCCAAGCCCTTCAAAGCGGGAGAGCTGGTCAAGGGAACACTCACCTTCCGTGAGGCCGGTACCGTGAATGTCGAATACAAGGTCGAAGCCGCGGGCGCCAAAGCACCTGCCACCGCCGAATCCTACGATCATCACGCCCACCATTAAAAGAGAAGCCCGAGTATGTCCCAGCACACCTATCCCATCATCGGCATGCACTGTGCCGCGTGTGTCCGCAAGGTGCAGGCGGTGCTGGAGCCTCTGGCCGATAAGGTCATCGTTACACTGCAACCGCCGCAGGTTACCGTGGAGGGGAGCGTGCCGTTCGAACGCCTCAACGCGGCCGTCAAAGGTGTCGGCACCTATACGCTCAAACGCCCCGTACCCGCCAAAAAGAGTACTGCTCTCGCCGTCTCGCCTATCGTCACCACCGACAACCGCACATGGCTGCAAACCTATTTTCCGCTACTGATGATCGCCGGTTACATCACGGTCGGTGCCATCGCCGCGAGCCTCACACTCGCCACGTGGGCCTTCGATCCGATGGAGTTCATGCGCGTCTTCATGGCGGGCTTCTTCCTCACCTTCTCGTTCTTCAAATTCCTCAACCTCAAAGGCTTTGCTGATGCCTATGCGGGGTACGATCTCCTTGCCGCCCGCTGGCGTGGTTATGGTTATGTCTATCCCTTCCTCGAACTGGCCCTCGGTCTCGCGTACGCGTTCAATCTCGAACCTCTCGTCACCAATGCCGCCACCGCCGTCCTCATGGCCTTCTCGCTCCTCGGTGTCCTCAAAGCGCTGGCCGACAAAAAGAAGATCCGCTGCGCCTGTCTCGGCACTGTCCTCAATCTGCCTATGACCACCGTTACTGTTATTGAGGACGCCTTGATGGTCGCGATGGCCCTCACCATGGTAGTCATGCTGGCCTAATCTTTCTAACCTGCCCAAACAAAAAGGCCCCTTTCGGGGCCTTTCCTGTTAGTCCGTAACTACTGGAGAAGACGGAGCAGCAGGGCCGGTTGCTGGTTGGCTTGGCCAAGCAGGCTGATACCGGCTTGCATCAGCACGTTCTTGTTGGTGAAGGTGGTGATTTCAGCACTCACATCCACGTCCATGATCGCGCTGGCAGCAGCCGAGGTGTTCTCGATCGACACGCTAATGCTGTTGGCAGCAAATTCCAGACGAGATTGGCTTGCACCAACTTCGGCTCGACGGCTGGCAATCGCGCTAATCGCGGCGTTCACAGCACCGATGGCAGCGTCTGCATTGGCAGCGGTGCTAATGGTGTTGGTGTCCAGGGCCAGGGCCTTGGTGTTCGCAGCGTTAACACTGAACGCGATGTTGTCGTTGGCGGTCACACCGGTACCTACTTTAAAGGAGAAGTCCTTAGTAACGGTATTGGTGGAGTTTACGCCCACATACTGACCGAATTCAACCAAGTTCATCGTCAAGGCAGTTTCGCTGTCGTCAGCGGCCGTACCTACGGTGAAGCCGAGGGTGAACGAGTTGCCGTTGGCGTCAGCCAGAACAACAGACTTAGCACCAGTGCTTTCAAGGTCGGTAGTCGTTACCGAGTTGAAGGCCTGACCATCGATGGTGATCGTAGCGGTGGCAGCGCCGGTGTCGGTCACGGTCCAGGTTACGGTCGAAGCAGCGATAGCAGTGAAGTCAACCGGGTTATCGGCGTTCTGCACAAGGTTGCTTACAGTGATGGTGCCAGCGGTGATCGCCAAGGTACCACCAGCCGGAGTGGCGGTGTTTACACCAGTGATGTTGGTGGACTTGCTGAAGTCTTCGTTCAGGGTCACTTCCATGTCGAGCATGCTGAAGTTAACCTTGACTGGGGCATCTTCCAGGATCGGAGCGCCGTCCAGAACCATGGACTGGCTTACGCCGGTAGCCACGTTGGTAGCGGTCAGGGTGCGGGTGGCAGCCACGTAACCGATCTTAACAGCACCAGCTACGGCGTTTTCACCGAACTTGAAGCTTTCGAAACCGTCAGCAACTTGTACGAAGTTGTTGGCGTTACCCAAAGCAGTGGCGGCACCAGTGGTGGTGGTTGTACCGGAAAGCAGCTTGGTACCGTTAAAGTTGGTGATACCAGCTACACGGTCGATTTCCGACTTGAGGTTGGTAAATTCTTGGTTCAGCAGGCTGCGGGAAGCGTCGTCGAGCTGACCGGAGCTGGATTGTACAGCCAGGGTCTTCATACGTTGCAGAACGTCACCGATGGTGGACAAAGCACCGTCAGCAATTTGCAGCAGGGAGGTGGCCTGACCGGCGTTGTTAGCAGCTTGGGTCAAACCGGCGATTTCACTCTTCAGCTTCGAACCAACGGCCAGACCGGCAGCGTCGTCTTTAGCAGTAGGAATGCGGCTACCCGAAGACAGCTTGTTCAGCGAGCTCGAAGCAGCGTTGCTCGAGTTGCTGATGTTACGCTGAGCGCCAAGGGCGGCCAAGTTGGTGTTAAAGGTAATTGCCATAATATATGGTCCTCGTACTTGAGTTAATTCACCGGCTACATGCCGGCAGGGGTTACTGTGCCCAAACTTGTATAGGGCGTCCAGCCTCCGTCCAACCTCAAAGCCTATTCCTCAAGGTCCGACAGGTGCTTATCCTGAACCCTGCAAATCGCTCCTGACAAGAGGGGATAAAATCTGACACGCCTTGATAACAGCCAAAAAAAGCTGCGATGTCTCACCTGACACCCGCCGGACCGGCCGTTGGCAGGGGAGGGGTGCGAACCCAAGCCCTAGGGGAAGGCTGTCAGGGGCTTACAAGATTTCCCTGCCTCCCCCTGCGGCATCCCTGCCACAAACATGAGATATACCCCCTTGCGGGGGAGAGAGATGTACGGCAGTAATAAGGCATCTGGCATGTAGCCATACCCTTTGCGTAAGTAATGGCGCTAACAATAAGAATATGCAGTCCCCGTCTTTAAGTTCCGTCGGGCCTGCCAAGAGGGAGCCATACACCGCGCATGGAACAGATGCTGAACGCTTTTCGTAGCCTCGGTCCGGGTCGTATTCTGGCCCTCTTTATCGGTATCGCTGCCGTTATCGCTATTTCCAGTCTCGTGATCAATCGCGCCCAGGCGCCAACCATGGCCCTCTTATATGGTGGCCTCGATGCGCAAGAGGCCTCGCGCATCAACGAATACCTCGCCACCCAGAATATTCCGTCCGAAGTCCGCGGCGAAGGCTCTGTTTATGTGCCCTCCACTCAGGTCGGCCAGCTCCGACTCCAGATCGCAGGTCAGGGCCTCGTCGGCGGTTCGACTTCCGGTTACGAGCTGTTCGATAACCAGTCCAGCTTCGGAACCACCAACTTTGTCAGCAACCTGAACGCCAAACGCGCTTTGGAAGGCGAACTCGCTCGCACCATCGGTACCATTCCGGCGGTCGGTGGCGCACGCGTACACATTGTATTACCCAAACAAAACCTCTTTAGCCGCGAACAGGTCACGCCCAGCGCCGCCATCGCTCTGAGCCTTGGCAGCCGTACTTTGGCGCCGGAGCAGGTGCAAAGCATCGCCCAGTTGGTCGCAGCCGCGGTGCCGAACCTCTCCACGGCCAATATTACTGTGATCGACCAACGCGGCACCTTGCTGTTCGATGGCAAGAGCCAGAACGACACCGCCAGCAATGCCAGCAGTCTCCGTCGTAGCGTCGAGAAGGGCTACGAAGACTCCATTTCCGCCATGTTGGAACGCGTGGTTGGTGCGGGCAACGCGGTCGTGCGTGTCACCGCCGACCTCAATCTGGATAAATCCACCGAGCAGGCCGAACTCTACGACCCCACCCAGCAGGTCGTACGCTCCGAACAGGTGATCGAAAGCAACAGCTCGGCAACCAACGGTAATGGTGGCGTCACCGGTGTCGCGGGTAACATCCCGGGCGGAAATGCCGATGCCGCAGCCGGTGGTGGTGGCAGCAACGAAACCCGCACTGAAACCACCTCGAACTACGAAATTTCCAAAACCGTACGCAGCACCACCCGCAATGGCGGCGATGTCCGCAAGCTAAGCGTCGCCGTGCTGGTCTCTGGCAAATCTGCTCCCGCCGCAGCCCCGGCCGAAGGTGCTGCCGAGGCCGCCGCCGCGCCCGCCTACACGCCGTTGTCCGAAGATGAGCGCAACCGCATCCTCACCCTTGTCCAAACCGCGATCGGTTACGACGAAGGCCGTGGCGACAAGGTCGAGATCATCGATATGCCGTTCACACCGGCGGCCGAACTGCCGGAAGTCTCCGAACCCTTCCTGACCAAGGCCCAGATCCTCTCGCTGGTGCAATACCTCCTGATCGTGGTGGCACTGGTCGTGGTCGCGCTCTTTGTCGTCAAACCGGCTCTGGCTGCGTTTAACACCGCGCTGGCCAGCGGGGGCTCCAATGCACTCCTGCCGGGTATGGGCGGGGGTATGGGTGGTCCTGTGGTGGCCGGTATGGGCGGGTCTGACCTCGCCGAAAGTGCCAGCGAGGACAATTCGCTCATCGATATCCGCTCGGTCCAAGGCCGTGTACGGGAGTCGGCCGTGAAGAAGGTGAACGAGATCGTCGACCAATACCCTGAAGAAAGCCTGGGCGTGGTCCGTAACTGGATGGGCGCCAGCGTCCCCACCGACAACAGCTAGGCGGAATGAGTTAGGATAAGATTATGGCAAAAACTGCTCTTACTGGTCCCCGCAAAGCCGCGATCCTGATGCTGGCCATGGGCGAACAACGCGCCGCCCAGCTGTTCTCCTACATGGATGACTACGAGATCCGCGATATCTCGCGCGAAATGGCGGTGCTCGGTCATATCACATCGGAAGAAATGGAAGCCGCACTCGGCGACTTCACCGAGGCCGTCGGCGGCGGCGGCGCAGGCGGTATCGTCGGCGGCTGGGGCACCACCGAACGCTACCTGCGCAGCTTCATGAAGGAAGACCGCGTGAAGGAGCTGATGGACGAAATGCGCGGCCCGGCAGGTCGTACCATGTGGGAAAAGCTCGCCAACGTGCACGAAGAAACGCTGGCCGGCTACCTCATCAACGAATATCCGCAAACCGTGGCCGTCATCATCAGCCGTATTAAGGCCAGCCACGCCGCCAAGGTGCTGGCCGTGCTGCCGCAAGAGCTGGCGCTGGAAGTCATGGAGCGCATTCTGGTGATGGACAACGTCCCGCGCGAAGTGCTGGCGGCGGTGGAAGACTCCCTCAAGAGCGAGTTCATGCGTAACCTCGCCCAGAAGACCACGCGCGACAGCCACGAACTGATGGCCGACATCTTCAACAACTTCGACCGCTCGAATGAACAACGCTTCATGGGAATGCTCGAGACCGACCACCCCGGCGATGCCGAACGTATCCGCGCACTGATGTTCACCTTCGACGATATTATGAAGACCGACGACAAGGGGATCCAAACCATCCTGCGCGATGTCGACAAAGACGTGCTGGCGCTCGCCCTCAAAGGTGCCAAACCGGAAATGCGCGAGAAATTCCTCAAGAACATGTCCGAACGTGCGGCCAAGATCCTGCGCGAGGACATGGATGCCATGGGGCCCGTCAAGGTCAAGGATGTGGACGAAGCCCAACTCAAGATCGTGGCCGTCGCCAAGAATCTGGCCGACAAGGGCGTCATCGTCATTGCCAGCGGTGGCGAAGGCCAGGACGAGTTCATCACGTAAGCGTAGCCCGGGTTCTCAGGTCACATGTCGCAGTCCACGCCCTACACCAAGTTCGGCTTCGATACCGAGTTCTTTGAACTCGTGCCGGGCCGTGGACAAGACGCCGCCCCGGGGGCCGCACCCGCTGCGCCCGTTTCCAAACCGTTGCCGACCTCGCCCGCCCAAATGCGCGAGCAACTCGAGGAGCAGCGCCAGCAGGGATACGAGGAAGGCCACGCCGCCGGTATGGCAGAAGGCCTGTCTCAGGGTATGGCGCAGTCGCAGGCCGATCTCGCCCAATTGCAGCAACACCTGCAAAATACGCTGATGGCCTTGCAAAACGCGCAAACCGAACGCGACGAGCAATTGCTGAATCAGTGCCTGAGCCTGCTGCGCGTAACTCTGCACCGTTTGGTCGGCCATGCCGCCACCCACTTCGGGCCGGAGCTGTTGGAACACCACCTGCGCGAGCTGCTGCCACTGGTCAAGTCCGATGAATCGCTCACCTTGCACATTCACCCCGTCGCGCGCGGCTTCCACGAAAAACTCGGCCTGCCGCAAGCCTCCATCATGGGGCTGCCCATGCACGTGCAAACCGATAGCAGCCTTGGCCAGACCGATGCCGTCATTCAATGGGCCAATGGCGGTGCGGAAAGCAAGCTGGCCGTGCACCTCATGACCGTCGATACCCTGCTGGCCGGGGTCGGGGCGCAAAGTCTGGCCATTCCTACCCGTACCGATCTTGAACCCGCACCATTTGTGCCCGCAACGCCCGCGTCACAACCCGCTCAGTCCGAACCCGCTCCCGCTGCGTCGCTGGCCCACGATGATGTCGAAACGGCCGCCAGCCGTGCCGCCGATGCACGTGCCCGCGCGCTTTTGGGCGATGACGATGACCTCGTGGATGCGCTGAAATAGCCACGCCCCGTTGTCGTTACTGCCACTTTTTCCTGCGGCTCTCTTCCTTTCCCCGCCATTCATCGCTAAACTCCGGCAAAAGAATTGATACGGCGATGAACGATAAGCAAAACCTCAATCTGGAAGACCTCGGCGACGCCAACACCGGCGTAAAGGGTACTGAAGCTGGCCTCGAAGCCGTCTACGACGTGCCCGTGACCGTTAAGGCCGTCCTCGGCACAACTGCCATGAACATCTCGCAACTGCTCAAACTGGGTCGTGGTGCGGTGGTGGAACTCGACCGCAAGGTCGGCGATGCGATCGACGTTTACGTGAACGATCGCTTGGTCGCGCGTGGCGAAGTCGTGATCGTCGACGACAAACTCGGCGTCACCATGACCGAAATTGTGAAATCCGCAACCTAAGGGCGCTCCGCGATGGAATCGATGACCCTCATCGGCCTGCTGCTTTCGCTGGGTCTGCTCGGTACCGCCATCGCCTTGGGCGGTACGTTCCTCGCATTTATCGACTTGCCGGCCATCCTGATCGTGATCGGCGGCACCATCACGGTAACTCTCACATCATTCCCGCTGTCCGAGGTTCTGCGTGCGGTCAGCACCACCGGCCGTGCCTTTATGGGCGATAATCCGGAATTTCCCAAACTTGCCCGCCGTCTGGTTGCCCTGGCCCAAAAAGCTCGCTCCGGCACGCACCTGACCCTTCAGGAAGACGCGCGCGCCGAATCCCATCCCTTCCTCAAGCAGGCGCTTAGCTTGGTGGTGGATGGCGCCCCCGTCGACGCCATCGAAAAGCTGCTCTACCACGATACCATCACCATGGTGGAACGCCACGAGCGCGCCCTGCTGGTGCTGCGCCGCGCTGCCGAGGTGGCACCGTCCATGGGTCTCATCGGTACCCTTATCGGTCTGGTGCAAATGCTCGGCGCGCTATCCGACCCCTCGACCATCGGTCCCGCCATGGCCATCGCCATTCTCACCACCTTCTACGGCGCGGTGCTGGCTTATGTTGTCCTCACTCCCATTGCCACCAAACTGGAACGCACCGGCGCCGACGACCTGCTCACCCGCAAACTCATCATGGCCGCCGTGCTCAGCATCGGTAAGCAGGAGAACCCGCGCCAGCTGGAACTGCACCTCAACGCCCTCTTGCAACCCACCCAGCGCATCAATGTCTTTAAGTAGACATTCCCGCAAATAATCGCAGGCGTAGCTTCACCGCTGCGCTTTTTTCCTTTATCGTCATTCTCATGATTATCGCCCTCGGCCTCACCTTGCCCGCCTCCGCCCGCGCGACGGCCTTCGGCACGTTGGCCGAAGCCGAGGCGACGCTCGCCTCCGAAACCATCGGCCTCATCCTCACCACGCCGGAAATTCTTCCCGCGTTGATGTCCTTCCAGAAAGACAACCGCCTCAGCATCCCCGTCGCCGCCGCAGGCCCGGCCCAACCGGCCACCGGTGCCAAGGCCATCCGTCTGGGGGCCATTGAGTATCTCACTACACCGCTCGAACCCCGCCTGCTCTCCGCATTGATCGAGAAATTCGCGGTTCCCGAGCCAAAGGGCGGCCCCATCGCCGCCGATCCGGTGAGCAAAGCCCTGCACGAGCAGGCGCGCCAGTTCGCCAACTCCACCGCGACTGTGCTCCTGCGTGGCGAAAGCGGAACGGGTAAGGAGGTCATGGCCGCCTTCATCCACGCCAACAGCCCGCGCGCCAACAAGCCGTTCATTGCCGTCAACTGTGCCGCCATTCCCGAAAATCTGCTGGAATCCGAACTCTTCGGTCACACCAAAGGGGCCTTCAGCGGCGCACTGACAGACCGCAAGGGCAAGTTCCAACAAGCTCACGGCGGCACCCTGCTGCTGGATGAGATCTCCGAAATGGATCTCGCCCTGCAAGCCAAACTCCTCCGCGCCATTCAGGAGAAGGTCGTCGACCCCATCGGCGCCGATAAACCCGTACCCGTCGATATCCGCCTCATCGCCACCACCAACCGGCAGCTCGAAAGCTATGTCGCCGAAGGCAAATTCCGCGAAGATCTTTACTTCCGTCTCAGCGTTGTTTCGCTCGACCTCCCGCCGCTGCGCGAGCGCCCTGCCGATGTGGTGCCGCTGGCCGATCACTTCGTCGCCAAATACGCCGCCGCCAACGGCTACAAGTCGACGCCCAAACTCTCGCCGCAGGCCGCCGAAAAGCTCACCAACTGCTACTGGAAGGGTAACGTCCGCGAGCTGGAGAACACCGTCCACCGCGCCATCCTGCTCTGCGGCCCCCAAGGTACCGAGATCACGGCCGATCACATTATTCTCTCGCCCATGTCCCTCCAGCACATGAATGTGGAGACCAATAACGAGAACGCCCGCGCCAGCATCACGCCGGCCGCATCGTCCTTGGCCGCGGCCGCCTACGCCAGCGGAGGCGCCACCAATGTCTTCGTGCCGAAACGCCTCGCCGAGATCGAGCGCGAAACCCTCGTCGCCACTCTCAATTACACCCAAGGCAACAAGCAATACGCCGCCGATCTCCTCGGCATCTCGGTCACTATCCTTGCCGAGAAACTCGCCGCCTCCGGCCTCTCCCTCTAAAATACCCTAAATCTTAGGCCCCAAGCGCCTCGCGGCGCTTTTCAAAGCTGCACATTTCCGGCAAAGTAACCGCCAGAGAGAGAAGAATAATCCCCTACCAAAATGGCCACCCTCGACTACCGCCAAGTTCTCGCCAATGCACGTCAGCAAGACGTGCTGCTGGCTATGGGCGTCATCGGGTTGATCGTGATGTTCTTCGTCCCGCTGCCGGCCTTCATGATGGATATCTTCATCGCCGCCAACATCACGCTGGGCGTGCTCATCCTGCTCACCGTCATGTTCGTCAAGCGCGCGCTGGAGTTCACCTCGTTCCCCATGCTGCTGCTGGTCACCACCACGTTCCGCCTGGCGCTCAACGTGGCCTCCACCCGCCTGATTCTGGAAGAGGGGCACACCACCGCTGCGGCCGCCGGCCATATCATCGAAGCCTTCGGTAACGTCATTATGGGCGGAAATTTCATGATCGGTCTGGTCATCTTCTCGGTGCTGATCCTCGTGAACTTCATCGTGATTACCAAGGGTTCGGGACGTATCGCCGAAGTGGCCGCCCGCTTCACGCTGGATAGCTTGCCCGGTAAACAGATGGCCATCGATGCCGACCTCAACGCCGGCCTCATCAACGAAGAGCAGGCTCGTACCCGCCGCTCCGAACTGGAGCAGGAAACCGGCTTCTTCGGGGCCATGGACGGTGCCAGCAAATTCGTGCGCGGCGATGCCATCGCCGGTCTCATCATCACGGCCATCAACGTGATCGTGGGCATCATCATCGGCACTATGCAACACGACATGACCGTCGCCGAAGCCGCCGACCGCTACGTCAAAATGACCGTGGGTGATGGTTTGGTGGCCTATATTCCCGCGCTCACCATCTCCATCGCCGCCGGTATGCTGGTCGCCAAGTCCGGCACCAACCAGGGTGCCGGTACCGTGGTCTTCAACCAGATGGCCAGCAGCCCGCGCGCCCTCTACGTCACCTCCGGACTGCTGGTGCTCATTTCCTTCCTGCCGGATATGCCGATCCTGCCGTTCTGGCTGCTGGCCGCCGCTGCCGGTGCCGCCGGTTGGTACACCATGCAGAATCAGGCCAAAGCCGCTGCCCAACCCTCGCAAGAGCAGGTGGAAGCCGCCGCCGCCGAAGCCGCAGCTGCCGCCAAACCGCCGGAGCCACCTCTGGCCAGCCTGCTGCACGTCGATACCCTCCGCCTCGAACTGGGCTATGGCCTGCTCAACCTTATCGACGAAAGCAAGGGCGGCCGCCTTACCGAACAGATCAAGGCCACCCGCCGCCAGCTCGCGCGCGATCTGGGCTTCGTCATTCCGTCTGTGCGTATTCAGGATAACCTCCAGCTTAAACCGGGTGAGTACCAGATCTTTATCAAGGAAACCAAAGCCGGCGGCGGCGCACTGGAACCCGGCATGCTGCTGGCGATGGACCCCTCCGGCGGCTCCGCGCCCGCCATCGAGGGCCGCGATACGGTAGAACCCACCTTCGGCCTGCCCGCCCGCTGGATTAACGAGAACCAGCGCGAAAATGCCCAGTTCAACGGTTATACCGTGGTGGATAACGCCAACGTCGTTGTCACCCACCTCACCGAGATCGTGAAGGATAACCTCGCCGATCTCCTCACCCGTACCGAGCTCGACAAACTGCTCGACGAATTGCGCGGTACCTACGGCAAACTCATCGACGAACTCATTCCCGATAAGATCAGCAAACCGGTTCTGCAAAAGGTCCTGCAAAACCTGCTGCGCGAACGCGTCAGTATCCGCGATCTCCCCGGCATCCTCGAAGCCATGTCCGAAGTCGTCGGCATGCGCAATCTTACTCTGCTTACCGAACACGTACGCAGCCGCATCAATCGCCAGCTCACCGCCCAACACACCGCTGGCGATGGTTCCATCTCGGTGGTCGCCCTCAGCCCGGCGTGGGAACGCGAGTTCACCGACGCCATCCTCACCGATAAAGACGGTGCCGAACGCCAGCTCGCCATGGCACCGGATAAGATCCAGGCCTTCCTCCGCACCACGTCGGATACCTTTACCCGCCAGTTCAACAGCGGCATCTCCCCCATTCTGCTGACTTCGCCCAACGCCCGCCCGTTCGCCCGCCTCCTTATCGAACGCGCCCTGCCCACCGTCTCCGTGCTGTCCCAAACCGAGATATCCCCCCGCGCTAAACTGCGCACGGTGGCCACCGTCTAATACCAGTTGCCAACACCCACTAACCGACGTAGAAAATCCTCATGTCCGAAGCTATCGCACCCGATCTTAAAACCGCCGCCTTCAAAGGCGAAACCACCCGCACCGGCCACCTGCGCGTCAAGTGCAGCGGCCCGTCGTTCAGCAAACACCCGTCGGTGTATCTGACCATGGTCGATGATGCCAAAGGCCAGCCTTCCCACGTGGTCTGCCCCTATTGCTCGCACACCTTTATCTACGAGGCCTCCATGGCCACCCCCGGCGGCCACCACTAGTCGCCGCGCATCAAAAAACCCGCCGTAAGGCGGGTTTGAAGTTGGTGGGGAGGTGGTGTTTACCGGCTGGGGAGCAGATGCCGTAAACCGCTGCGGGTGGCTACAGGCGTATCACCCCCGGCATTCGTACCTCCTAAAAGCTGTACGACGTATTGATTCAGACTGGTCGGTGTCAGGCTCGCGGTGTCCAGTACATCGCTGTTCACGACCAATACCGGCGGCGCGGGCAGGTTGGCGGTTGCGGCAGCTCGCAGGTCCGGCTCAAGCGCTTGTGTCAGCGCCGGTGTCGTGCCGGCAAGGGCTTCGCGCTGTGCCGCAAGCGGAACTCCGGCACGATCCAGCAGATGGAGTAGGGCGGTATCATCCAGATTCTCCGCGCCGGAGGCCTGTATCAAACCCCAGAACTTGGCGATGGCTCCCTCACGCCGCGCCAGTTCCATCAACAGTCCGGGGGTCGCATGGCTGGGGTCGTCAGGCCAGAATTTATAGACATAGCGCACACCCTGAGCAGGCAGGCTGCCGATCAGCTCGCGGGTCCGCGCACGACAGGCGCCGCAGGATGGATCGGAAAAGATGGTAATGGTCACGCGTCCCAGCACATCACCGAATTGCAGGTTCTGCGGCAGCGGCGGAACATTCAGCGTGCCCACCATGCGCGGCGCATCAACCGCGTGCGGTGTAGCGGTGTGGGCCACGCTTACCGGCGCACGCGTGTCACCCATTTTGCCCCACCACCATATGCCGGCCTGCGCACCCCCTAATACAAGTAAGGTCGCTGCAAGCGCGGGCAATACGGGAAAGGAACTGCTGCTGCTCTTCGCTCTCTTGGCAGGAGCTGTAACCGGCTTTTTAGCAACCACCTTGGCAGCACTGGGCGCCGGTGCGCTTTCCGGCTTGGCGGCACCCGGCCCTTTTAACTCGCTTTTGGGGCGACGGTGGATCGGAACGAATGCCTGCGGAGCCATGGGGGAGGTCGGATGTAGGAGGCGTATCAGAAGGTTACTTCTTGGCCGCATCCAGCTTGGCGTCGATCACCTTGATGAATTCCGAGGCCGGCAGGGCGCCGCTCATGCTCTCACCGTTGATGATGAAGTGCGGTGTGCCTTGGGCACCGGCAGCTTGCGCATCTTCAAGATCTTTTTCAACAATGGCCTGCAGCTTGCTATCAGCACGATCCTTGTTGAACTTGGCCATGTCCAGCTTCAGCTCTTCGGCAATCTTCACGTAGGTCTTGTCGCCGAGGCTGGCTTGGTTGGCCCACAGCTTGTCCGCATATTCCCAGTATTTGCCCTGATTCTGGGCGGCCAGTGCGGCGTAGGCAGCCGGCTTGGCTTCGTCATGGAAGCTCAGCGGCAGGTTCTTGAACACCCAGCGGATGTTCTTGCCGTATTTGGTGCTGAGTTCGCTCAGGCTGGGTTGTACGCGGGCGCAGAAGGGGCACTGGAAATCACTGAATTCAATGATGGTGATGGGGGCGTCGGCGGGGCCGCGGGTCGGGGTGTCCTTGGTGATGATGTTCTTGATCTTGTCCATCTGCTTAGCGTTGATGGAGGCTTGAATGCTGTTCATCAACTCGTCGCCATGGGTGGCAATGTAGTCGCGCACGACGGCTTCAATGGCGGCTTTGTCGGCGGTATTGACCGGTGTGGCGGCTTCGGCGCGGCTGGTGCTGCCAAGATTCATGGCAAGGGCGCCTACGGCAAAACCGGCAACGGCGCCCACGCTCAAATAGCCAAGGGATTTCATCGGGAGGGTCATGGTCATATCTTTCCTTAAGGGAATGTTAAACAGGGATTTTACGAAACGTCGGATATCTTACCAGCGGGTGCCATCCGCCGAACTCGGCGAAACGGTTCCCAGAAACTCGGCGGCAAGGGCCGGAGAGGGGTGTCCGCCGGTGCGCTTCACTTGGTCCGGAGACAACGTGCCAAGGTGCTGCTTAGGTTGGCCGGGGAACGGCTCGCGGCTCCACTCATCCTCGTAACACACGATGCAGGGCGCGTCTTTGCCGCAGGCGGCAAGGGGCATGGCCAGCAGGGGGATGGCAAACAATATCTTTTTCATACGTCATACTCTATGCGCGCAGGCCTTGGCGCGCAAGCCCGCGTCTGGCATGGTGGCAATATGCTGCGTATCCACCACGACCTGAATGACACACCCGACGAATCGACTCCCGATACGCGTGGACCGAGTAAACAGTACGCCGATGCCTGCTGGCAGGCCGATCCGCGCCTGTCGCCAGATTGGTGGCACGAAGGTCTCGGCCGTACATTTGGCAAGCTGGCGCTCGATTGGCGTGCAAACCTCCACCAGCAGGATTATCTGGACGGCGGCTGCAATATGGTGCTGGTCTCGCCCCGCACATGGGCACAGGCGCAGGTCGTCATTGGCCAAAGCCCGCATGCCGGGGCGTGCATTCCGCTGCTGGTCACCTCGCAGGTCACACCGTTGCCCACCCATCTTCCCCCCTTCGTGGTCTGGCAGCCGGGCAGTTCCACCACCTTCGCCCAACGCCGCCATGCCCTGCATACGCTGGAGACATTGGTCTACCAACGCAAGATTGAAGGGTACGGCCTGCTGCTCGACACAACCGACCCCCATCCCCTCCACACATGGCTGGAAGAAGCGGGACTGGTCGCCACCACGGTCTGGGAACGCCGCAAGCGCCCGGCCCTCCAGATCATCATGGTTGAGCAGGATCTTCTCGATCTCTCCCTGTTCACCACCAAGACCACGCGCCACCGTGACGAGCCCGTCAGCCCGCTGGAGCTGGCCGCGCGGCTGAATCTCACCACGATCCTGCTACCCTCGGCCCTTCCCAATGCTAGCACCCTGCCGCAAGAGGCGCTGGCCGCTCTTACCTTGGCGGCGGAAGAAGAGAACACCCTGAATCGCTTCCTCGGGGGCTGGCCGCAGATTGGCGGCCAACCTCTCTTCAGTCTGCTGGCGCATGTCAGTCGGGGCCGGGCGCCGTGGCCCACGCCCGCCATCTGGCGTAACTGGCGTATCCATGTCTGGCCGCAATTGCAAAGTACGTGGCAACACCTGCTCAGTCCCGCCAATCGCCCGCATATCCAGCGTTATCTCCAGCATCTGGAGGCTTTGGAGCGTTATGGCGAAGCCTTGTCCTCGCATGCGGCCCAACCGCTGCTGGAAGATGGCCTGAACTACATGCTGCCGCGCATGCCGGAAGCCTGGCGCCACGAGAACAATCTCACGCGGGCGTTGGGCGTGCTGTCCAGCCTCCCCGGCGTGGGGGCTGTGGCGGTGTCGGTGCCGTTCCTGCTTCAGCCGTTGCGCCACTTGCCCAACCTGCCGGATGTCGGGCGGCTTCTGACCTGAATCGGTGGCAAATATCTATAATCCTTGACCACCTATTTTTCCCTTGTCAAACTTATCCACACCCACTAAGGTGCGGCCCACGCCCCAAACCCGCCCTCCCTGCGGCATGGTGCAAACAAATTGACCACACGTCACACAACCTGAGGAAAGATCCCACCCATGGCCCACACCAACCAGCAACGCAAGCGCATCCGTCAAGACTCCAAGCGCTACGCCACCAACAGCGCCGGCCGCTCCCGCGTCAGCACCTTCGTTAAGAAGTTTGAAGAATCCCTCAAGGCCGGTGACTCCGCTGCTGTAGCTGCCACCTTCAAAACCGCTATGAGCGAGCTGTCCAAGGCCGCCCAAAAGGGTTTCATCGGTCGCCATGCCGCCAGCCGCAAGATCAGCCGTCTTGCCGCTCGCATCAAGACCGCCGCTAAGTAAGCGGTACGGCTCTTTCCACCACTCACGTTGGTGCGAAAAAGCTGCATAAAATCAGGTTGAAGCCCCATCTCCCGCACTCCGGGGGGTGGGGCTTTGTGCTAATTTAAGTCATTGAATTTTCTCAATTTTATTCTTGCCATCTTCCCTCTAAAACCCCTATTCTTGCTCTATCACCAACCAGCGAAGGGGCTCCCCATGACCTTCTCCCTGCCTGTGCCTCCGTCGCAGTTTCCGTCCACTGCCGGTGCGTCACCGATGTCCGTTGTCCCGCAGGGGGTATCGCCGTCTGCCGTGACCGAAGCGTGGCTCAACCTCCAGCCTCAACTGGAATCCTCGGTAGGCAGCGCCGATTACGCCGCATGGTTGGCGCCTCTCAAGATTGTGAACATCGCAGGCACCCGCCTGACCCTGTCGGCCCCGACAGCCTTCATCGTCCAGTGGGTGGAAAAACACTACGTGACCCAGCTGCAGGCGATGCTCGAATCCGCAACCGGCATGGCGCTGCAGATCGGTCTGCAGGTCGCGCCGCAATTCAGCCATTCGCAGCCCTCATCCAGCTTTGGTCAGAACTTCACCCCCGGTTTCGGTGCAGCCCAACCGCAAGCGGCTCCCTCCATTACCGGCGGTCCCGCCATGCTGCCGGAAGCCCCCAGCGAGTCCGCCAATCTGCCGGAGTGGCTCACTGGTTCCCGTCTCGATAACCGCTACACCTTCGAGCAGTTCGTGACCGGTAAGTCCAACCAGTTCGCATTCGCGGCCGCCCAGGGTGTGGCCAAGGCCGTACAGGATGGTCATCCCGCTTTTAACCCGTTCTTCCTCCATGGCGGCGTGGGTCTTGGCAAAACCCACCTGATGCACGCGATCGGCCACGCCGTAACGGCCGTCAAGCCGAACACCACTATTCTGTACCTGTCGTCCGAGCAGTTCCTCTACAAGTTCATTCGTGCCCTTAAGGACAAGAACACACTGGCCTTCAAGGAGATCTTCCGCGGCGTGGATATCCTGATGATCGACGACATCCAGTTCATCGCCGGCAAGGATGCGACGCAGGAGGAATTCTTCCACACCTTCAACACCCTCGTGCAGGAAGGTAAGCAGATCGTCCTCACCGCCGATCGCTCCCCCCACGAGCTGCCGAACCTGGAAGACCGCCTCAAGTCGCGCCTCGGCTCCGGCCTTACTATCGAAGTACACGCGCCGGAAGAAGAGACCCGTCTCGCCATTCTGCAAGCCAAGGCCGAAAGTCTGAATTTCGAAATGTCGCCCGCCGTGCTGCAATTGCTGGCCCAGCATATCGCCAGCAACGTGCGCGAGCTCGAAGGCGCGCTCAACCGTCTGGTCGCCTACGCCCGCCTCACTGGCGAAGCCTTGACGCCCGATCTCGCCCGCGAACAGCTGCGCGACCTCTTCCGTGTTTACACGCGTGTCATCACTATTGATGATATCCAGCAGAAGGTCGCCACCCAGTTCAATATTCGTGTCGCCGACATGCACTCCCCCCGCCGCGCGCGTGAGGTGGCCCGTCCGCGTCAGGTGGCCATGTACTTGTCCAAACAGCTTACCAACCGCAGTTATCCGGATATCGGTCGTGCCTTCGGTGGCCGCGATCACACCACGGTCATCCACGCCTGCGAAACCATCAACTCGCTCATCCCGCGCGACAGCCAGCTGGCTGAGCAGATTGAAATGGTCACCCGCACCCTCCAGGGTCGCTAACAACCTTCCAAAAACCGCCGCAAGGCGGTTTTTCTGACCTGCACCTTTCACCCCACTGTGACATTCTGCACACATTCTAACCACAGTGCTTGGCGGAGCCTGTAAATCGGCCTAGTCTGCCCCCATGAAACTCTCTATCTCGCGCGAAACTCTCTTCAAAGCCCTCCGCCACATGTCCGCGGTCGTCGAAAAACGTAGCAGCATTGCCATTCTTGGCAACGTGCGTCTCAAGGCGGAAAACAACCGCCTTGAAACCACCGCCACCGATAACGATCTCTCCGTGCAAGGTATTGCCGAAGCCTTTGTCGACCAGGCCGGTACCACCACCGTCGGCGCGCTCAAGCTGTTCGAGATCGTCAGCAAGATTCCCGAAGGCGTGATGGTCAGCCTCGAACTCACCGATGGTGGCTCCCGCCTTGCCGTCGTGGCCGGCAAAGCCAAGTTCAGCCTCGCCACTCTGGGGGCCGAAGCCTTCCCCGACATGACCAAGGTCGAAGACGGCGTGAGCTTCAAACTCACCGCCACCGAGCTGAAGAAGGCGCTCGACCGCGTCCAATTCGCCGCCTCCACCGATGAAACCCGCGCGTACCTCAACGGTGTCTACTTCCATGTGATCGAAGAGGAAGTCGAAGGCGAAAAGGTCAAACTGCTGCGTACCGTCGCCACCGATGGCCACCGTCTCGCCAAGGCCGACATGACCTGCCCGGAAGGCGCTGCCGACATGCCCGCCGTCATCCTGCCCCGCAAATGCGTCACCGAGCTGAAGAAGCTGGCCGACGAAGCCAAGGACATCACCCTGACGGTGTCGGAAAAGAAGATTCAGGCCGAAGCCACCGACATCACCCTCACCAGCAAAGTGATCGATGCCACTTACCCCGATTACGACCGCGTCATTCCCAAGGGTAACCCCACCCAGCTGACCGTCGCCCGCCGCAGCCTGCTGCAAGCCGTCGACCGCGTGAGCATCCTCAGTCACGAGAAAACCCGCTCCGTCCGCTTCAATGCCATCGAGAATGCGCTGGCCTTGTCCGCCAACAACCCGGACCAAGAAAACGCGAACGAAGAAGTGAAGGCCGAATACGCCGGCACCCCCATCGAGATCGGCTTCAACGCCAAGTACCTGTCCGATATCGGTACCCAGATCTCCGGCGACGACATCCACTTCTTCCTCAAAGACGCTTCCTCACCCGTACTGGTGAAAGACCCCGCCGACAGCACCACGACCTTTGTCGTGATGCCGATGCGCGTGTAATAACCGAACAAGAGCTGGCCTGAACCAGCCACCCGGTACGAACAAAAGGGCCACAAGAGCCAAGAATACAGGGAAGAGCAAGAAGGACGGCCAAAGCCGTCCTTTTTTATCAAACTATGCTATAAAACCGTATGCGCCTCACTCAACTCAAACTCTCCAACTTCCGCAATCTCGAGAGTCTGAAACTCACGCTGCCGGAAAGCGCCCACCTCATCGCCCTCATCGGTACCAACGGCAGCGGCAAGACCTCGGTGCTGGAAGCCCTCTCGCTCCTCACCCCCACCCGCGGCCTGCTCGCCTCCGACGGTAAATCCCAGATCCGCCAAGGCCCAAATGGCTCCAGTCGGGAGTGGGGTATCTGGGCGCGACTCCACACCGGTGCCGAACTCGGCCAAGTCTACCGCAAGTCGGAACGCCTCCTCCACATCGACGGCCACAAGGAAGCGCTGGAAGCCACCGCCCGCCATGGCAGCGTCGTCTGGCTCACCCCGAATACCGACTTCCTCTTCTCCGGCACCCCCGCCAACCGCCGCCGCTGGCTGGATGACCTCACCACCGCGCTGCTGCCCGTCCACGCTAATGCCGTTAGCCGCTTTACTCAACACCGCCAATCCCGCCTGAAACTGCTTCAGAACGGGCAGGGGGGTGCCTATAGCTCCGATTGGCTGGACGCCGAAGAGCGCCTCGCCGCCGAGTGGGGCGTGCAGGTCCTCCGCCACCGCATCGAATACCTTCAGCGCCTCCAGCCGCACCTCAGCAACCTCACGCTGGACCTCTCCGGCAACGCACTGGAGATCATGGAATCGGAAAATCCCACCATGGCCCTCAAAGGCAAGTTTGAACGCTCGCGCGAGATCGACACGCGCATGGGCCGCACCCACGCCGGCCCGAATACACTCGAACTCACCGGTGTCCTTACCCTCGAATCCGGCCAGCAGATCCCCCTCTCACAAGCCTCCTCCGGCCAGCACAAGCGCGGCCTCATCCATTGGCTTGTGGGGCACGTCAAACTGCTCACCGAAGCCCAAAAACGTCCCCCATTAGTTCTGATCGACGAGTTCTCCGCGCACCTCGACGCCCCCCGCCGCGCGCTTCTCATCGAAACCCTGCTCGCCTCCGGCTGCCAGATCTGGCTCACCGATACCGATGTTCCCGTCACCCCACTTCCCGGCCTCCATATCGTGCAGATGAAGGATGGCCACATAGACGCCGCTCAGGAATAAGTTAGAATACCAATATGAACCTCTCCGAGCTCCCACCCATCCCTATGGTCGACGACCGCCCGATTAATTTCATCGAGCATATCTGGCATTACCTCTCACCATTCTCCGCGCACCAGATTGAGATCTGGGGTGAATCCTTTGCCACCGTCGAGCACGCCTACCACTGGGCGCGTTACAATCCGGGTCCCGAGAAGGATGCGGTCAAGGCCGCCAAAAGCCCCATGGAATGTCTCCACATCTCGCACATCTTCAAAAAGCGGGAAGGGGTACTTAACCCAAGCTTCGATAAAGACGCCGTGATGGAAGAGCTCTTCCGCGCCAAACTCGCCCAACACCCGCACGTGCTTGAGATCCTCAAACTCACCGGCAACCGCAGCCTTCTGAAAGAAATTGCTACTGACCCCTACTGGGGTACCGGCACCGATGGCAGCGGCCAAAACCAGATGGGCAAACTCTGGATGAAACTCCGCGCCGAACTTAACTAAAGAAAAACCCGCCCACCGGCGGGTTTTGTCTTGGCAGAAGACTATTTCTTCATGCCCTTGAGAATATCAATGACACTGCCCTTGGCCGTAGGCGCTTGAGGTGCAAACGCAGGCGCACTCACACTCGGACGCGCCATGGTCTCACCCTTGGCGGCCTTCAGGCGCTCGATCAAACTGGCCGGCGGCATCGAAGACTTGGGCTGGAAGATCGCGGCTTCCATCGGCTGTACGGCAGCCGGTTTAGCAGCCACTTTGGCCGCACTCTTGGTGGCGGCTTCCTGTTGTTGCACAAAACTCTTCATCCAACCGGGCATACCGGTGGTGTCGGTGGTCGCATCCACCTTCTGCACAGTCGCCGTCACTTGGCCGGGCAGGGGCGGCAGGCCACCGGTGGAAATCCGCACGGGCGCGCTTTTTACTTCCACGGGTTCCTGGATCTTGCTCGGCAAGCCGGGCCAGCGCTCAACACCCGCCAGTACATGCTCGATCTCGGTCTTGGTGTACACGGTCAACAGGGCGTAGTGGGCGTCGGGATAAACCGCAAACAACTCCATACGGGCCATGTCCACGCTGGTGGCATTCACAGGCGCCACAAACTCTTCACGCGTGGTGCGGTTCATCAAAAATCCCAAATAGGTCGTGGTCATGGCCGTCGCCTCCCTCTTATCTTGAGGCCAGCATAGCACTTCACACTCTCACAGCAACTACCTTGCCTGCAAAAGCACCCGCTACGTGGTGCAAACTAGTCGATGGACGAGCGCCACTGCGCCAATACGCGCGGCAGGATCACGCTCATCACCACGGCGGTAGGGATGGCCAACATCATACCGAGGATACCGCCCAGTGTTGCACCGGCCAGCAGGGCAAACATCACCCACAGCGGATGCAGACCCACACGGTTGCCCACCAGCATCGGGGTGAACACGTAACCCTCAAGGAACTGCCCGACCATATAGATCACGCCCAGCAGAACGTAGGGCTCCCACATCTGGAGCTGGTACTGGATCAACGCCACACCAAACATCAGCGCCACACCTATGGTGCCGCCGATCACGGGCAGGAAGGTCAAAATTCCGGTGATCAAACCGATGGCCCATCCCATTTCAAGGGTATCGACCGGACGCCCTGCCAGCAACGTCGCCATCCAGCCCATGCCGGAAATGGCCACGGCATAAAAGGCACCCAGCGAAACACACACCGCCATCGTCCCGCGCAGATAGGCCGCGAGTTTGACATCAATGTCCTGTGCAATGGTCTGTGCGTTCTTACGCCAACGCTTGGGCAACTGCATGAAGGCGGATTGGCTGATATGCGGCCAATCAATAAGGAAATAGAACGCCACCACCGGCGTCATCACGATAAGCAGCGTCACGTTCACCAGCCACGCCACACCGTTCAGTGCGCTCTGCATGGCCTGCACGGTCCACTCGGCCCCCTTGGCCCCGATCATCCCCAGCGGACGCAACAGGTTCTCCGCCGTCAATTTCACATCAAACAACCCACTCAGATTGCCCAACTTGTTAGGAATTACAAAGTGCTGCAACGTCATCAAATACACCGGCAAACGCTGAAGGAAGCTCGCCAGTTGTTCAATCAGCAACGGCACGCCCAAAATCAAACCCATACCCAGCAGGCTGATGGCCGCTGCCACCAGCAGGGCGCTGCCCAGCGCACGCGGTACGCGGTATTGGTGCAAACGGCTCACTAACGGGTTCAGCAGGTAGGCCAGAACAATCCCGACCGCAAACGGCAACAGCATGCCGCTGACCGAATCCAGAAACAACAACACGCCACCCACTATCAGAACCGTGAGGAAAATCGCCATTTGTTGTTGTTTGGTGAGGCCCATAAATACCCTTGTCGTCGTTTCGTTTGGCAGCTTGCCATTCTGTGCGCCAACACGCAATGTTAAGGCATGAAAATTCCTTACGTTCCGACGATATTTTTTTTAAGTGTCCTCGCCCTCGCGGTCGAAGCCGGATTGCTCAGCCTCGCCCACTGGCAATGGAACCGTTACCACCAGCGCCTGGCCTTGCAGGCCGAGGTCGCCGCCCGCCTACCCGTGGCGCTCACCGGCGAGTGGTTGCCCGCTCATACCTATGCCCTCACCAACCAGCCCAATCCGCTCAATCCGGAGTCCGACCTCGGTTGGCGCATCCTCACCCCGCTGCGTACCGCCAGTGGTACGATCATTGTCGATCGCGGCTTCACCCACCCCCGCTTCAAACCCAACCAAGGGCCAGATTTCGCCAGCTTCAAACCCACCGAAACCTCCGCCACCCTCACCGGCTACCTCCAACCCTTCCCGCAACGTAAGGGCTGGCTTCAGGGGCCGGATGTCACCACCCACCCGCGCCTGCTCGCCTATCTCAACCCCGCGCTCATCATCAGCGACACCCAACCCGTCTACCTCATCACCCGCACCGCCACGTCACCGGAACTCACGGCCGTCCCGCCACCGCTCCCAGCGCCCACCAAACACCTCTCCTACGCCCTCCAATGGCTCGGTATGGCTATTGCCTTCCCCATCCTCTGCCTGCTCCGCCTCCGCCGCAAATAACCCAAAAAAAGAGCACCCGTCCGGTGCTCTTTTCACTGTTACATATCTCCGCGCATATCCACGGTTTCCTTGCCGGTCACCTTCATTTTGCGGCGGTTGCGCATGTCTTTCACGACCGTGCGCAGATTCAGCAGGCCGGAATACTCGATACCAGCCACGAACACCACGCCACCCAGGCCCATCACCGCCACCAGCCAGATCAGACGCAGGATGAAGTGCGAACTGTCGGGGAAGGGGATGGCGAATTTGGCCAGCAACAGCACGGCACCCATGGCGCCACTTACCGCCAGCATCTTGCCCACCTTGTTGCGCAAGGCGGGCACGTCGACCGCCATCACGCCTTTTTTGTTCAACCAGTGCCATTGCAGGGCGGCATTCACATAGCCGCCAATGGCGGTAGCGATCGCAATCCCGATGAACGCCGTATCCTGCAAATACCCGGCTTGCCACACCAGTACCATCACCACATTGATCGCTCCATTCACCAGCAGCGCATAGGCCCCCGCCTTGACCGGACTCACCGGATCTTCCGCCGCAAAGAATGCCGGTGCGGTCACCTTGGTTACAATGTACGCGGGCAATCCAATGACATACCCCATCATCGTCCACGCAATCGCCTGCGCGGCAAAACTGCTCATTTCACCGTGTTTCAGCAACGCCAACATCATCTCGGGCGCCAACAGGAACAACCCCACACAACTTCCCAACGCCAGCGCCAGGCATCCCGCCATGGCATTGGTAAAGCTGCGGGTCGCGGCGTCCTTGTTGCCTTCACCCAGCAATACGGAAAGATGCGGCAGCAGCACCGTCGCCACTGCAATCCCGATCAACGCCAGCGGCAACTGGTAAAAGCGGTTGGCGTATTGCAGGTAGGCGATGGTACCATCGCCGAGGTAACTCGCGGCGGTATTATCAATGATCAGGCTCAACTGAAGCACGCCCACACCCACCGCTGCAGGCCCCATGCGGGTCAGTACCTTCTTCAGGTCAACGTGTTTCGGTAGCCATGTCAGGGTCAGCTTCAGGCCCATCTTCTTCACGGCCCACAGCATGTAAATGGCCTGCCCCACACCCCCCAGCGGAATCGCCCATGCGGCCGCCTCTTCCGGACGCATCCCGCCGTTGGGCAGCGCGAACAGACACAACAAGATGCTCAGGTTCAGCAAGGCGGGCACCATCGCGTAGGCTGCGAATTGACCGAAGGTATTGCACACCGCCCCCAAAAACGCCGCCAGCGTAATCAAACCCAGATACGGGAACGTGATCCGCCCCAACTCCACCGCCAGATCGAACTTCTCCGGCTGGTTCACCCACCCGCTCGCCAGAACCGTCACGAGCACCGGCATGAAAATGACACCCAGCACCGTCACCACACTCACCACAGGCAGCAACCAGCTCAACGTGGCACTGGCAAACGCCAGCGCATCTTCACGGCTCTTGGCCTTGTGCCTTGCCAGCAGCGGCACGAAGGCCACATTGAAGGCCCCTTCTCCAAACAACCGCCGCAACAGGTTCGGCAACATCAGCGCAATGAAGAAGGCATCCGCCGCCGTTCCGGCCCCCAGCTTGTTGGCGATCAATAAATCCCGCGCAAATCCCAACCCGCGGCTCGCCGCCGTCCAAAACGCCACAATCACCGAATTCTTCAAAATCGCCATGGGGGAGAATCACCTCTTGTTACCGCCGCACCCTACCACCTTGCAAATCCGCCCACCAGCCCCATACTTTTTTCAATTCGAACCGTTTTTACGCGGTGGAGTCAACCAAGGCTCCACAGATGGAGCCCGCTTTTTGGAGAAATACCATGAACAAGCTTCTCATCGCAGCCGCAACTCTCCTCTCCCTGATGGTCGCATCGGCGCAGGCCGAACCCACCGCTAAAGACTACACAGTCACCCTCACGATTGCTGTCGGCAATCTGAACGATCTGGAATGCCTCTATGCATTCTTGGAAGTCTCGAAAACCGCCTATACCGAATGCCGCACGCGCGAACTCGACACCGCCTTTGGGGCACCGGCCACGCAAACCAGTTGTCGAGACTATACCACTTGGATCGAGTTCAAGGCGGCCGATGCGCTCCTTCGCAAAGAGGGGCGCTACCCGAATGATGGCAAGGAAAAGTCCAGAGAATGGCAAAAGGCCTACGAGACTTATAATCGCTCCGCAGCGAGGATAAAGTACCCTAAGCACGAGGAAATCCCTACGCTGGAAATCGTCTGCGTACCGGCCAAGCTCCAGGCTCTGAAAAACGAATGGATCAAGCAGAAGATCGAGAAAGAAATTTTCCTTCTCACCAAGGCTTCTCGCTAATCTTCATAACAATCGGCCACCCCGTAAGGAGTGGCCGATTGTTGTCTCTTGCAAATCCCGCCACCAGACCCATACTTACCCTAATTCGCATCGTTTTGAACGCTGCGGAGCCCACCCTCACGGCTCCGCAACGGAGCCTTTGACACGAAAGGACATGTCATGACTTCCGAGAAAAAGTGGATTGAACCTCTCATCGTCTACGGCCTCACCGTATCGGGCACCAAGATTACGGCCGATTTTGCCAACAATTGCGAGACCGACTGGATGGACAAGCATCTGAACGAGGTGCTCAGTGCCACTCAGGTGGTCATGGTGGCGGTCGAAGCAGAGGTCTACATCGTCAGCCAGTGGCCGATTCCCGGCGTAGTCACCATTGCCGATATGGAGATCACGGCTCCAGAAACCCTGTCCAAGCTGTCGGGCCGCATCCACAAAGGGTACCCGGATTCAGTCTATCAGCGTATCGAAAATGGCCGCGTCCACTATATCGTCAACGAAGTCGGCCGCATCATCGTCCCCGCCGAGTCGCCACTCGCCAAGCCCAAAGCAGCTTGATTATCGAGTATTGTTTATCTCTGAAAAAACCGGCTGCCCGAAAGGTGCAGCCGGTTTTCCTAATTCACCATCCCCCGCAGCTTATACAACTCCTCCAACGCCTCCCGCGCACTTAGCCCATCCACATCCAGCCCCTTCAACCGCTCTTCCACCTCGGTCTTCATCAGCGCCACCGGTGTGGCCACGGGAGCGCTGAACAAACTCAACTCATCCACCCGCACCACACCCTTGTTGCGCGCCACTTTCAGGAATCCGTCCAGCAAGCTGTCCGCGCGTTTCACCACTTGGTTCGGCACACCGGCCAACTTCGCCACCTGCACGCCATAACTGCCCGCCGCGGCCCCGCGCTTCACTTCATGCAGGAAGACGATCTCGCCCTTCCACTCGCGCACGGCCACCTGCCAGCAACTTACGTTGTCCATCTGCGCTTCCAACGCGGTCAGCTCATGATAGTGGGTGGCAAACAGCGTGCGGCAGCCAATCCGGCTCACCACATCTTCCACACAGGCCCACGCGATCGCCAACCCGTCATAGGTTGCGGTGCCACGGCCTAATTCGTCCAGAATCACCAGGCTCCGGCTGGTCGCACGGTTCAGAATCTGCGCCGTCTCCACCATTTCCACCATGAAGGTACTCTGCCCCGCCGCCAGGTCATCGGCAGCACCAATACGGGAGAACACCGCATCCGCTACCCCGATATGCGCGGCTTTGGCCGGCACAAAACTACCCATCTGCGCCAGAATGGTCAGCAACGCGTTCTGCCGCAGGAAAGTACTCTTACCCGCCATGTTCGGACCCGTCAGCAACCACAACTGCCCACCGGAAAGCTCACATCCGTTCGGCACAAACTCACTGACCTTGCTGGAAACCACAGGGTGGCATCCGCCTTCGATGACGAACGCGCTGCTGTCATCCACCACCGGACGCACCCAGCCATGCCGCACGGCCACTTCCGCCATGCCCGCTAATACATCCAGCGTGGCCAACGCTTCACTGGCGGAAAGTAACGGATAACTCGCTCCGCGCACGCCATCCACCAACTGCGCCAGAATCTCTTCCTCACGCTTCTGCGCCTTGGCCCCGGCACTGCCCAGCTCGCGCTCCAAACTCATCAATTCCGGCGTGGAATACCGGTGCGTCTGCGTCGTCGTCTGGCGGTGCAACCAGTGGCTGGGCACCTTGCTCTCATGTTGCTTGGTAATTTCGAGGTAATATCCCCACACTTGGTTATACCGCAGTTTTAAGGGAATCCCCGAAGCGCTTTCCCGCGCCTCCAACTCCTGCAATAACCGGTTGCCATCGGTCACCAATACACGGTACGCATCCAAATCTGTGTCATAGCCATCGGCCACAAATCCACCATCACGTACCAACGCGGGCAGGGGCTCTTCCGCCAACGCACGGCTCAACAACTCGGTCAGTGGCTCCAGTCCGGCCATGCCTTCCACCTGAACCTTCAACAGCCCGTCACATCCTGCCAAAGCATTTTGCAACTTCGGCAACGCCGCACCGGTGGCCCGTAGCACACCCAGATCCCGTGGCCCACCACGTCCCAACAGCAGACGGCTCACACACCGCGCCACATCGCCCGTATCGCGTAACAGATCACGCACCTGAGTTCGCAGGGCGGGGGCCGCCAACTGCGCTACCGCATCCTGCCGCCGCGTAATCTCACTCACATCCAGCAACGGCTCGGCCACCCAGCGCGCCAGCAACCGCGCACCGGCACCGGTCACGCATTTGTCCAGAATCCCGAGCAGGCTGTCCGCGCGCTTGCCACCCAAACTCTCGGTCAACTCCAGATTCTTCCGTGTGGAAGGATCAATGCTCATCCGGCTGCGTCCGGTCACAACCGCCGGCATCCGCAACCCCGGCAATTTGCCCACCTGCGTCAGTTCCGCGTACCCGATCAACGCACCTACAGTCGCAATCGCCGCGTCGTTCGGCAACCCAAGCCCGCCCAAATCACCCACGCCATACGCGCGCTTGATCGCCGCTTCCGCCGTACTGCGTGCAAACAAACCGCTCTGGGCATTCACCAACCGGCGCGAGATACCGGCCAACCACGCCTCATCCACATGGTCGCCCACTACAATTTCCCCGATCGGCAACGCGGCCAGCACGCTGGCTACATTGGCCCCCGTTACCACGCGCACACCCACGTCACCGGTGCTCATGTCCAGCCAGCTCACCGCACCTTCCGGACGCTCGCCACCACTGTTGAATCCCACCGACACCAGATACTTCGCCGCATTCCCACCCAGATACGCATCCTCGGTCAGCGTGCCCGGCGTAAACAATCGCACCACTTCACGGCGTACCACCGCCCCACTGCCACGGGCTTTCTTGGCCTCTTCCGGAGACTCCATCTGCTCCACCAGCGCCACCTTGAATCCCTGCTGGAGCAACTTGCCGATATACCCCTCCGCCGCATGGTGCGGCACACCGCACATCGGAATCCCTTCATCGCCTTCCTTGGCACTGCGCCGACGGGTTAGCGTGATCTGCATGGCTTCGCTACCGGCAATGGCATCGTCGCCCCACATTTCGTAAAAGTCCCCCATCCGCAAAAATACGATGGCATCCGGGTGCTGCGCTTTCGCCGCCGTGTACTGACGCATTAACGGAGTGTCTTCTTTCACCATACTCGTGCTCCCCCTTTAAAAACCTTAGTCTAAAATCTCAACTTGCGCCGGATGTGTCACCCGTACCAACACCCCGTTCACCGGCTGAAGATGCCCGCGCACGCGCACGGTCTTACCGCGGTAATGGTCGGCGATATTGGCGATACCTGCCTTCTTAAACCATTTGGCATCCTTGCTGTCCACAAACACGCTAAAGTCGGTGCGCCAATCCTCACCAAAATTCAGATACGTCCGCCCGCCCTTGCTCTTCTTCACGAACATGGCACTCAACACCTTGCCCTGCACCAGCTGGAAGGTCCCGATATCACTCTTCGCACAGCATTTGGTCGCATCCCGCACTGCCCAGCGCGGCTGCGCCCAAATACCCTTCTTGGCCGCCCGCGCCTGCGCCTCATACGCCAGCAATTCCTGCGGATGCAGCGCATTATCCGCAAACGTATAAACATGCGCATAGCCATCCCGCACCAGCGTGCCGTTCACCCAGCCACCACTGCTCAGATACACCTGTCCCAACAACCGATCAAACCGATCCTTGGCCTGCGGGCCCTGCACCACGCGCACATCCTGACCAAACGTCAGCCGCCGCAACGCATCCGCCGCGGCCGCCGCACCCGCTTCCGCCGGTTCACCATCGTGGGAAAGTTCGGGGGTGTTGATATCCAGCAAACGCACGCGACGGTCACCCTCCAGGATCAACGTGTCACCATCCAGTACGCGCACCACGCGCCCACTAAAAGATGTACCGGAAACATCCGCCGCCCAGCTGCTTTCGCAGACGGCCAATACCATGAATAAACAAGCGAAGCGCAACATGGCGCATACCCTAGCAAATCAAGCTCTACTTGACCAGCAACCTATCCTCCGCCAAAAGGGATGCGCGCCGCTGTCGTTCAATGGATAGGACGAGAACCTCCTAAGTTCTAAATGCCGGTTCGATTCCGGCCAGGGGCACCAAACAAGATATCACCCTCAATAAGGTCTCACGCATGCCGCTCTCGCGTTCCGTCCTCACGCTGGCCCTTAAACTGGCACTGATACCGGTTCTTCTTGGTCTGGGCTTAGGAATATGGGCCTTCTGGATCGAACCCCGCCAACTCGTGGTCAAGGAGTACGAGATCCACCTCAAGGACTGGCCGGCCGACCTCGCCGGTTTCACCATCGCCTTCGTAACCGATCCCCACGTCGGGAGCCTTCATGTCGATCTCGCCAAACTCCAGCGCGTGGTCGACCGTACCAACGCCCGCACGCCCGATCTCATCCTGATGGGGGGCGATTATGTCGTGCAAGGCGGCTTGGGCGGACGCCATGTGCCCTCCGAACAGATCATCCCCATCCTCGGCCAACTCAAAGCCAAATACGGGGTCTACGGTATCTTAGGGAACCATGACTGGTGGGATAACGGCCCGCGGATGAAGGAGCAGTTCGCCGCACACGGCATCCCCATGCTCGAGAACACTTCGCACCAACTTACCCTCAACGGTCATCCCATCTGGCTGGTCGGCGTGTCCGATTTCTCCGAGCGTCGCAATAATATCGAAGCCGCGTTTGCCGGCGTGCCCGCCAATGGCCCCAATCTGGTGCTCACACATACGCCGGACATCCTGCCGGAACTGCCGGATGCCGCCACACTCACCTTTGCCGGCCACACCCATGGGGGGCAGGTCTATATCCCGTTCCTCGGCCGTCCGGTGCTGCCGTCCAACTACGGCCAGCGTTACGCGCTGGGGCATATTACGGAAGGCGCCAAGCAGCTCTTCGTCGGCAGCGGCATCGGCACCAGCCTGCTGCCCGTCCGCTTCCTTACCCCGCCAGAGATCAGCCTCCTCAAAATCTATCCGGCCCCTTAGGGCCGGAGAGTGACGGGTCTCGCTTAAGCGATCACACGGGTGTTCCGTTTGCCCCAGCGTTTCAGAATCGCCCCGCGCGCCGGTTCTTCCAGCAAGTGATACGACAGCACCGATAAACTCACATTCAGAATAAACGCCATCAGCGACACCTGATACCCACCCAGATGCAGCACACTCCGCCCGGCTTCGATCGCCGCAAACTGCCATACATAAAACGAGTAGCTGATCAAACCCAAATAAACCATTGGCTTGTTGTTATAAACCACCGAGGTCGAGTGATACACGCACGCGATCCACGCACCGAACAGGAACACCGCCAGCGTCTGCCATGCCATGTACTTGTGGGTGGAGATCAAAGCGGTGGCCGCCACCAGCAGAACCACCATCAGAATATGGAACCATGCCTTCTTAAAGATCGGCTTGTCCTTGATGGCATAAAACCCCATCCCCGCCATAAAATCACCCAGACGCATGACGGGGTTTGCATACGTATAGGCTTTGTCGTCAAAGGCCACGTTCAACACCACGATCAATGTCAGCACCAGCGCCACCCACAGGATCTTCGGCGACTTGCCCGAAGCCAGCATCAGCAATGGGAATAACGCGTACAGGAACATCTCGACCGACAGCGACCATGTCCCGCCATTCAGCCCCAAATGGAACATGCTCGCAAAAAAGCCCTGCGTTAAAAACAGGTCATTCACCGCAATTTGCCCCCACTGCTGGCCGGTATAATCCTCGGCAAAGAAGAGGAAGAACGCGAACGTCGCCACGATATACACCGGATAGATTTTGGCGAACCGCTTCAGGTAATACCCGAAAATGCTCTGCTGCTTCCCAAAATCCCAGTTCTGGTACACATGGGTCATAATAAAGCCGGAGAGCACAAAGAATCCGGTCATGAACACCGCCCCATGCGACAGGAACTTATTGACGAACTTCACCCCAAAATCCAACCCGAAGTGGATTTGGCAATGGAAAAGAAACACCACCAACGCCGTAATAAACCGGAACGAAGTTAAACTGTTAATCACGGGAACAGTCCCTCTCACTTGCTGCAACTGTAAAATGTATTAAAGAAAAGCCCTACCCCGTCAACGCCGCCGCCATTACTCATAGCATTTGCGAGTAATATTTAATTTTGTTCGCAATAGAGAAGTGAATCTATAGTAATCTCTAAACATGTATTCAAATGGATTGTTTTCGAATGGAAATGCAGCATTACGTATCTAAGTTTATTGTCAAAAATTGGGCGGTGGATGACGGTCATTTGAATATTATTTGTAGGGATGAGTATCGCCCTGATTTAATAGCATTGCGCAGGGGGCCTAGTCATAGTTTTTGTTGGCCAGATTTATATACAATTAGAGCTAATATCGAAAATATATCGTTAAAACGCTACTTAGAACATGATGCTCCTAGTATTGTTGAGCCTCAAGCGGGGAATCTAATTAAACGCTATTCTGAGGCTCCTTATGAGAGATTTTTAAAGATAACTAAAGATAGCGAGAAAGAAACGATTAGGTCTTTAATAAGGCTTCATTTCGTGCGCCATCCGGAAAGTATCAAATGGGCACTCCAAAAGTTTGTTAATTTAATAGACGAAGAGGGGCGCTCCTTACCTGAATCTTTTCAGCTCCTCAATGGTCGGATGGATAGTATAGATGATATGATACGTTATTTATTGGGAGCTACTCTAGCCGATACTAAAGCTCTAGAAGGTTTGGAAAAGGCTGATTATATGTTTTATCGCTTACCGTTGTTTTCTAGCGAAGCGTTTTTGCTGAGTGATGTACTTACATTGCCGTCTTTTTTGCCCTCAACAATCAAAGATCGTTATCCAAAAGGAGTAGCTGTTTTACCAACTAGCCCGTCTAGCGTAATATTAGTATCAAGCATTCCTAATTATTTTAATGATTTTATTAAAAAAACTGATAAACAAATTGTTAGGTTGATTAATAGAGGAATTTTAGAGAAAGCTAAGTATGGTATTGCGGTACCAAACGATTCATTGGCAGGATTTGTGCGCAATCATTTTAGACCTAAATTTTATTTTTCGTATAAAACAAAAACGTTTCTTCATGAAAATGGCGAATTGGCATTACCAGAAATTTAAAAAATTACTCAATTTTTCGTTTAGGTTAATTTTAAGAAATAACTAATGCACCTCACCCACCCCCACAGCCCCCACTTCAACCAGCACTACTGGTCGCTGCTTGCATCCGGCCCCGCCGAAAAAGCCCACACCTACCTCCACGGCAACCACCTGCCCGCGCGCTTCTCCACCCAGCCGTTCACGGTGGCCGAACTCGGCTTCGGCACCGGCCTCACCTTCCTCCTCACATGGGCACTCGCGTGCCACACCGGCACACCACTCACCTTCATCAGCTACGAACTCCACCCGCTCAGCCTCACCGAACTCGAGCCCATCCACGCCGCTTTCCCACCCGAACTCCAACCGCTCGCTACCCAACTCCGCACCGCCTACACCTCCACCCACGGCTGGAATCTCATCACCCTCGAAGGCGTCACCCTCCACCTCTACATCGGCGATGCCACTCAGGGCATCCTCACCCATCCCCATCCCGCGCATGCGTGGTTCCTCGATGGCTTTAGTGCCGACGTCAATCCCGCGCTCTGGAGCGAATCCCTCTTTCATCACATCTACGCCCACACCACCTCCGGCGGCACGGCCACCACCTACAGCGTGGCGCGTGCGGTACGGAATGCCCTTGGTAGCGCCGGCTTCCATACACAAAAAGTCAAAGGCCACTACCCTAAATTCCACATGCTCGCGGCCCACAAGCCCGCCCGCACTCCAGACTAGTCGGCAAAAAGAAAGACCCCCGCCAGCACGGGGGTCTTATCATCGCAATCAGGGGTCGCCGCTCAGTGTCGCGTCGCGTTGTAGATGTTCACCTTCTCTTCCGCCCATATCTGGGCGTGAGGGCAGGCCTTGTTGAAGCTGCGCGCCAAAAAACGCAGCTTCCGATAGTCCTCGACACTGATGGGGCCGCGCTCTTTGCGCATGGCTTTCAGGGTCTGCTGAAGGTTTTCAAGGCTAAGGTTGCTCTCGGTGATGGTCATGCGAGTGTCTCCTCTGGAGGTTGGAGTATCGACAACAAACAAAACGATACATGAAAAAGCCATAGGGCCGATGAAAGTTTGGTAGGGGAAGGGGGAAAAGTTCAGGTCTCGATGCTGGGTGTGAAAATGTTGGCCTTAGGCCAGCACATTCAGAATCAGGGAGACGGTGAACTTGTTCATAAAGATAAGTATAGGGATGCACGCGGCCCCCCTGCAAGCAAAATTTTTAAAAACTTACATTCTTACCCGTATGGCCATGTCGCGCAGGGCCTCCATGCGGGCTTTGTCCATGGCGTCATTGGCACGGTGCCCGCACACCGGCACAAATGTGAATGCGGCGTCCGGCAAAGCCTTATGCAAGGCATAAGCGGTCTCCGGCGGACAACACAGATCCAGCCCGGCATGGGTGATATGCATCGGGATATGGGCGATCCGTCCGACATTCTTCAACAATTGCTGGGGCGATAAAAAACACGCCGCCGCAAAGTAGTGCGCCCAAATGCGGAGGGGCGTCAGGCTGAAATCCTCACTGTCCAGATATTCCTCCAGCGCCAGCATATCCGGCTCCAGATCCATGCTTAGCGCATCTAGCCGCACGGTGGCCTTGGCTACGGCCAGCGCGTGGGCATCGTCGTTCAGCACGGCATCACGGATCAACCGTGGCATGTCATGCCATGCGGGGTTGCCCAGTACATCACGGAGGGCCGCATACGCATCGGGGAAGAACCGCGCCAGTCCGGCCGGATCGTAGAACCAGTCCAGCTCACGCTGTGTCGCCGTGAAGATGGCCCCGATCACCAACCCCTTCACCCGCTCCGGATGCGCCTCCGCATACGCCAGCCCCAGTGCACTGCCCCAGCTGTTGCCATACACGACCCAACTCTCAATCCCGAGAGTCTCCCGAATCATCTCAATATCCGCCACCAGATGGTCGGTCGTATTGGCCACCACGCGACCGGCCGGTTGCGAGCGCCCACATCCCCGCTGGTCAAAAATCACCACCCGATACACCTGCGGGTCGAACATCTGCCGGTGCTTCGGCTTACACCCGCTGCCGGGGCCGCCATGCAGCATAACCACGGGCAAGCCATTCGGGTTGCCGCTCTGCTCCACATACAGGCTATGGCCGTCGCCGACATTCAACATGCGGACGTCGTAGGGTTCGATCTCAGGGTAAAGCAGGGGGGTAGGGGCGTCGGTCATGGCGCCAACCCTAGCAGGCGCGTGGGGTCCATCAAAGTGAATTGTTTGACATCCCGGCATGTTGTGTATACCTCTGTGTCCGGAAAGAGTCCGTTTCACAGGAGTCCCTCATGGACATGATACCCGATCTGCACATCGCCCGTGCCGTGGTCGCCATTCTGGCCGATACCGGTAACCGCAGGCCCGCACTACCGCTGCAGATAACCCTCAAGGCGGCGTCATACCTGCTGCTTGCAGGCCCGCTGGCCGAAGATCAGTGCGTGCTGTTCACCGACATTCCTGAACTCCCAAGCTCCATGTATGAGCAGATCGCCGAGATGCTCCGCACGACCGATATTCAAGTGGTGCAGATCAACGAGTTCGATGCCCGTTACCAGCGCCACAAGACCTTCTACCTCGCCTATCGTGGTGCGCAGAAGGCCATGCTGCGGTCAGTGGTCGCTCACGATGGTAACCTCACCTGCACGGTTACTCATACGTACTAACCCTCCAACATGTGGAGCGGCATCTCCGGATGCCGCTCTTTTTTGGCCCGTACAGGCCCAAATCGCCCATCATGCCCTTGCCGGTCCATTCTGTATGCGCTAGGTTAAGCGGCTAATTTTAAATACACACTAGGAGAATCCCCATGGTACGCATCACACTTCCCGACGCTTCAGTTCGCGAGTTTGACGGCACCACGACCGGCGCCGAAGTCGCCGCCTCCATCGGTGCGGGCCTCGCCAAGGCCGCCGTGGCGGTCGAAGTCGACGGCCACCCGCAAGACCTCTCCATCACCATTTCGAAGGACGTATCTCTCAAGATCGCCACCGCCAAGGATGCGCTCGGCCTCGATACCCTCCGCCACACGCTCGCCGCGCAAGTGCTGGCGCTGGCCGTGAAGGAGCTGTACCCGTCCGCCAAGCTCGCCATCGGTCCGACCATCGACAACGGCTGCTATTACGACATCGAATTCTCGCCGAACATTTCCAGCGAAGACCTCCCCACCATCGAAGCCAAGATGCGCGAGATCATCGCCTCCGGCCGCGCCGTGGTGCGCGAGCTGTGGGAACCCGAAAAGCTGATGATGCACTTCGAGTCCACCGGCGATTCCTACAAGAGCATCATCATTCAGGAGGCCGTCACCAAGGGCCAAACCATCGATGGCAAAGTTTCCGCCTACCGCCAGATCGGTAGCAACGTGGGCGGTAAGGAGTTCATCGACCTCTGCCGCGGCCCCCACGTGCCGGAACTCTCCAAGATCAATCTGGCCTTCAAACTCACCAACCTCGCGGGTGCATATTGGAAGGGCGACAGCCAGAACCAGCAACTCACCCGCATCTACTGCGTGGCCTTCGCCACCCAGAAGGAGCTCGACGCCTACCTGCTGATGCGTGAAGAAGCCGAAAAACGCGACCACCGCAAACTCGGCCGCGAGCTGGAGCTGTTCCACCTGCAGGAAGAAGCCCCCGGCCAGCCGTTTTGGCACCCCAAGGGCTGGAACATCTTCCTCGAACTGGAACATTTCATCCGCCAGAGCCTGCGCCGCTACGATTACAAAGAGGTCAACACGCCCAAACTGATCAGCAAGTCGCTCTATACCCAAAGCGGCCACTGGCAGAACTACCGCGAGAACCTGTTCCTCACCTGCGATGATGTGATGCAACCCATCGTCGAGCCTGCCGGTCACGAGAAGGCCCAGGGCCAAACCCTCGGCGAACTGGCCAAGAAGATGGACGATCTCGGCATCTACAGCCTCAAGCCGATGAACTGCCCCTGCCACGTACAGGTCTTTAATCAGGGCACCAAAAGCTACCGCGACCTGCCGCTGCGCATGGCCGAATTCGGCATGTGCATGCGCAACGAGGCGCACGGCGCTCTCCATGGCCTTATGCGCGTCACCAGCCTCACGCAGGACGATGCCCACATCTTCTGTACCCCCGCGCAGATGGAAGAAGAGATCATCGCGCTGTGCAAACTCATCGACGAAGTTTACGAGCCGCTCGGCTTCCGCGATTACTCCGTCAAGCTGGCCACCCGTCCAGAGAACCGCGTTGGCGACGACAGCCTGTGGGATGCCGCCGAAAAAGCCTTGGAAGACGCCTGCGCCAAACTCGGGATTCCCCTCACCATCGCCCCGGGCGACGGTGCGTTCTACGGCCCCAAACTGGAGTACCACCTCAAGGACGCCATCGGCCGGACCTGGCAGTGCGGTACCGTGCAGGTCGACTTCAACCTGCCGATCCGCATGGGTGCCAACTTCACCAACGAGAACGGCGACCGCGTCCCCTGCGTGATGATCCACCGCGCGATCTTGGGTACCCTCGAGCGCTTCATCGGTATCCTCATCGAACAGTACGAAGGCAAGTTCCCTACCTGGCTGTCACCGGTGCAAGCCATGGTCATCCCGATCACCGACCACCAGAACGACTACGCCGAACAGGTGCGTAAGGCACTGTCCGATGCCGACGTCCGCACCGCCACCGGCGGCCTGCGCGTCGAGGTCGATGCCTCGTCCGACCGCATGCAGAAGAAGATCCTCTTCGCGCAACAGAAGAAGATCCCCTACATGCTGGTGGTGGGTAAGCAAGAGGCCGCCGACGGTACCGTCGCCATCCGCCTGCGCGATGGCACCGACCTCGGCGCCAAACCGCTGGCCTGGCTGCTCGAGCGCCTGAAATCCGAGTGCGAGAGTCGCGTCGACACCCCCGCCGTCGCCAAGGCGGCCTAAGTGCAAAACACAAAGCCCGCCTCTCCGGCGGGCTTTGTGTAGGCTCTTGCATTAAATTGAATACAATTATATAACCTGCTTGACCATTCAAGTTTCCTAGGGCTCCCCAAGCGCCCCAACTCTCAGGAGAAGACCATGCAGTCACCGCCTCGCATTCTTATCACGGTTCACGCCCACGGCCCTCACTCTGGGGAAGTCAATGAAGACCACTTCAACCTGATGGTCGGTAACACCACCACCGGCAAACGCGGTTCCATTCTGCAAGCCCTTCATCAGGCGCTGCTCATGGATCCCAACCTCGAGACGCAGCTCTACATCTCGCTGTCGCCGTATGAGGTCGCCGCGGCATATACCAAGCACAAGGTGCACCACATTGAGCATATCGCCACGTGGACCAAAGCGCTCGACACCGTCATCAACCACGGCGAGGCGTTCGGCTTCCACCGCACCAAGGAGGAGTCGGACCGTGCCATGCAATTGCTGGCCAATGCTTACTTCGATTTCTGGGAAGACGTCGGCACTCTGCCGCTCAACACCCATACCGAAGCCGTGCGCTACATCGCCTACGCACGTCAACATGGCTTTACCGAGATCCAGCCGGTCTCCGTTGGCTACGGTCATGCGGCCCGCTGCGCAGTCATGGCGTTCGGCCAGGCCGAGCCTCACAATATCGGAGTCTTCGGCTTTGCGCCGCAAAGCTTCAAAGGGTTCGAAGGCGAGCAGAGCGCGGTCTTCGACCCCGCCTTTCTCACCGGCTCGCCCTATACCGCGGTCGCGCGCGAACATCAGTGGCACGTGATGCTGCCCCGCATCTTCGCTGGTCTCGGCAAGGCCCGCGAACTCGCCGCCGACATCGCCGCGGTCCTCAAAAAACACGGCCTCACCACCAATACACGCGGCGAACCTCTCTAACCTTTCCATTGCGACACCACCAAACCCCGGCCATGCGCCGGGGTTTGTCATATTCACCTGAAGCCGTGTGCCCGCATTCCGTCCTCTCGTAAAAATTCCCTGAAACCGATGTTTTCCCTTGCATTCATCGCTTCGCTTGTATACTCAGAAAACGTTCTAGACACTTTCAAGAGGAGAAACTTGATGGGAACGAAGACGAAAGCCAATGGCAAGCCGAAAAAGGGCCCTGCATACGCCAACCGGGAAATTCCCGCTGCATCGCCCCATAAAAAGGGACAAACCAGCAAACAGGCCCACGGCGGCCGCTAGGCCCCACGTCACCATCACCGGCCGGATGCAACCGCATCCGGCCCTTTTTTATGTCCCGGTGCACCGGAACTTCCACCCCCGTCAGCTTGTATTTTAGGCAGAGTGTGATAAGAAGTGAGTCACAGAGTAATAAATAAGGATTCCCGACAATCGGACGATTCAAAGGCACGCCGGACCGCAACCGGCAGAACGAACACCGCATCAACGGCGATATCCGCGTACCTTCCGTACGTGTGATCGGCCCTGAAGGTGAGAATTTTGGAGTTATGAGCAGCCGCGACGCGGTGTTCAAGGCGCAGCAACTGGGCCTCGACTTGGTCGAGATCTCCCCCACCGCCGTGCCGCCCGTGTGCAAGATCATCGATTACGGCAAGTTCCGCTTCCAGGAGTCCAAGCGCAAGGCCGAAGCCAAGCGCAACCAGACGGTCGTCGAAGTGAAGGAAATGGTGTTCCGCCCGGGTACCGAAGACCACGACTACAACATCAAACTCCGCAAGATTAAGGAATTCCTGGCCGACGGTAACAAGGCCAAGATCAACCTGCGCTTCCGTGGCCGCGAAACCACCCACCAGGAAATCGGTACCGCCATGCTCGACCGCCTGGTCGCCGACACCGCCGACGTCGCCAAGGTCGATTTCCGCAGTGGTCTGGAAGGCCGCTTCATGACGCTGGTGCTGTCCCCCGATAAAAAGGGCGCGAAGAAACCTGCCGAAGACGCCAAGCCCACCGCCGAGTAATTCCGGCAAACAAAAAGGAGCCGTAAGGCTCCTTTTCTTATTTCCGGCAGCTCACCAGCCCCAGATAATTGCCGCTGGTCGTCAACCCGCACCCCGTCACCTCCGGCCGGGTCACCAACACCTGATGCCGCCGGTACAACGGAATATAAGGCCGCACGTCCGCCAGCAATTTCTGCACCTGTACGGTCGCGGCCACCTGCTCGGCCTCGGTCTTGGCCGCCATAATGGCGTCCGTCGCCGCATCCACCTGTGGGTCATTCAATCGCCCGCGGTTCAAACCCGCCGGCGGCACTTGCGCACTATGGAAAGCATGCTGGTAAAAACTCGGCTGCTGCTCACCGGTCCATGCCAACATCACGGCATCAAATGCACCTTTCTTCACACTGTCATAAAAGCTGGCCCACTCGGTGGGGCGTAGGTCGACCGCCACACCGATCTCCTGCAACTGCGCCTGAATCGCCTGACTCACGCGCTGGCTGAACGGGTCGGTGCTGGTCAGCAAGGTCATCCGGAAACGCACGCCCGTGCCATCGGGCAGAAGGTTGGCTTCATCCAGCAGGCTTTCGGCACTGAACGGATCATACGCCTCCTCCGGCGCCGGCCACGCGGCCGGATGCCCCGGCGGCAACAGCGTACTAGCTGGTGTCGCCATACCGCCCAATAAGTGCGTGCGCAACGCCGCCCGGTTAATCGCCAGCGTCAAAGCCTCACGCACGGCCGGATGCTTTAAGTTCGTGTTCTGTAAGTTGAGTCCGATGTAGCTGTAACTGCTGCCGGGTACAGCCACAACGGGAAAGCCCTCTGCCTTGGCCCAGTTCACCAACTGGGGCGGCAGGTCGTTCAAAACCGCGTCCACTTCACCTTTCTTCAGTTTCAGCAGGCGCGTCGTGGCATCGCTCAGGGGGATGAATGTTAAAGTGGAGGGCATGTCGGCACGGTCGGTCGCCAAGGTCACGCTGCCGGTAGCATCATGACTGACGATCTTATACGGCCCCGCACCGATCTCCGGTCGCTGGGGCTTGGCCACGGGGACCTCCGTCAGCGCGCCCAAAAAGCCAAGGTTCGCGGCGGGCAGATCAAACTGCAACGTCGTCCGTGTCGGCGCGGTTACCTTTACATCCTTAAGTTGAACGAAGGGGCTAAGCTTGTTCGCTTGTAACTGTCCGAACCACGCCGCCACATCCGGCGCGGTCAACGGGCTGCCATCGGTAAAGGTGAGGGAAGGGGGCAGGGTGCACACCGCCTGCGTCAGGCTCGGCATGCGGCAACTCTGGGCCACCTGTCCGGCAGGGCGGTAGGCGGTGTCCCATCCCAGCAAGGCGGGGTGGGTCAATTGTAAAAGGCGGGCGCCGGCCGCATCCGTGGCGGTGGCAGGGTCTAACGTACGCGGGGCGCTGGCGACGGCAACGGTAAAGGCGGGGGGCTTCGCCGCGCCAACCTGTGCCACAGCGGCCACGCAGGGCATCACAAAGCTGATGAGAAGGCAGGCGGTCAACTGGTATAAGGGCTTCATGCCTCGTATATTAGCGCGAGATGATCAAGTGTCCACGCGCCTTTTCGGCTCTCAAGCCGCTTTTCCAGTCCTTCGGGCTACCCGTTGTGACATCTATGGTCGTAAGCATGGTGGTTACAAATCCGGTTCATGCCGGTTCCGTGGGCTGGATGGACCGTATGTTCACCTTCCGCGAAGACCAGAAACCGCTGGTACAACCGGGCCGCACCTCGGCGCCCCCTAAAAAAGTGGTGCAGCCGTACTATCCCAACGACGAACACGTCCAGTGGAGCAATTTCTACACCCGCACCGATCTCGAGGCGCAAGACTATCTCTCCTCCAGCGCCAGCAAAGTGATGCGTCCGGCGCAGGAGCAGGCCGCCCGCACGCCGGCCCAGGCGCAAGGCGGCTGGCCGAGCATCGCCGAACGCGCGGCCGCCAATGCGCAGGCCGAAGCCGAGGCGGAAGGCCGTGGCGGTAACACCCTGATCGGCGATCCCGGCGAAGGCTGGGGCATGGCCACCGGCGATAGCCGTGTCGGCCGCGCCACCCGTATCGGAGAAGCCGTGCAAGACTGGCGTGGCGAAGGCCGCGGCGGTATGGCCAGCCGTCCGGGCGATTATGATTATCGCGCACCCGTCGGCGGCGGCACTCGCGCCGAAATTGCCGATACCGGCGGCGTGAACATCGGCGAAGCCAACCCCACAGCCTCCGGCGGTGGCGTCACCTTCATGTCGGAAGCGTCTGCCACTGCCAACGACCCCCGCTACGTCGAACACAACAGCAAAGGTCAGGTCACCAAGTATAAGGTGCAAACCGGCGATAGCTTGGGCAGCATCTCCGACCAGCCGGCCATCTACGGCACCTGGAAACTCTGGCCGCTCATCTACAGTGCCAACCGTGGCGCCATCGGCGGCAACCCCAACGCCATCAAGCTGAACCAGCGCCTGGATATCCCGCGCGACTACACTGAGAAGCAGGCCCGCGACGCTGAACGCCGCGCCGGCAGCGCCAACCGCTAGTATCCCTAACCTCTCTAAGAGGGCAGATCTATTTCACCGCCAATCCTCTCTACGAAGAATAGAAATCCGGATTCTCTAAAAACCGCCGTGTAACTGAGGCCGCGCAACATCGGGGCTGTGATCTTCATAGGGTAGGTATGTCATCGGGCGGCGGCATATGTAAAGATAATCAAGAGGTAGCACCCGGTTCAATTCTTGCCACGCTCCGCTGTGCACCCCATACTATCTCCATGCCCTTCCGCTACGACAAATCCAATGGCTTCATGGAAAAGACGATTCTGTTTATCGTCGCCGTTGTGTCGCTGGCATTTGCCGAATTCCACCCCAGCCATCTCCTGACGCTGTGGTACGCCATTCTCGGGGGTGTCACGCTGTATCTGGTGGCTCATTTCGACATCTTCAGTTTCAGTTCCGCCGACTGGCGACAGGTGGAAGCGACCGACTGGTCAGCCCACACCCTCGGGCAGGTGCCATCGGAGTATCTCGATACGACAACCGGCATCTACGAACGGATCGCGCCAGGCCACGGTTTTTTCTGGTGGGTATTCCGGATTCTCTATTTGCTGCTCGGGATCGCACTCTGGGCGCTGGTCTGTGAGCGTCTGGTTATGGGTACCAGCACCATCGCCATGAAGCTCGTGTACGTGCTCATCGCGCTGGAGAAGATGTCGTAGGGTGGCCTTGCACACCTGCGCGAGCCCTTCCCGATAAAACCCTCACAAATTCAAAGGGCCTTGCTCACCGCCTCACTTGCCTCGCTCAATATTTCGGTAAAAATGCCTTGAATATCAAAAGTAATCGCCCACCTGGGCGATTGCATTTATCGAACGACTGATCCGACTCCGTCCGGACGGATTCCCATCCGGCTCCCGCCGTCCATAGCGTAAGGTGACAGCGCGCAACGGCGGTAGGCGAGCTGGTCGCTGACCCCATCCTGGGTGACGACACGGTTCTGGCCATTCTTGTGCAGGCAGATCTGCTGTTCAGCAAGTCGTTCCTTGCGCGAAGCTGTTGGAAAGATGTCGTAAATTCCGCTATTCTCACCCGCGTCATTCACCCATCCACTGTCAAAAAGACGGTCAAAATCCTTCTTCATGTAATACGACCGCTCTTCGCCAACCCATCCGCACCCACAAAGCACTGATGTTGCAACAAAAAACAGGGCGTAACGCACCACGTTCGCCTTACAGTCCGCCAAACTGGAGTTCAGCTGCGCTCTGGTAAACTTTTCCAATTTCCCGCTCCCATACACCCAAGGTAACGGTGTGCATATACCAATCGTTCCCGAAACATAGCGGAGGTAGAACGGCCGGACGCATACCTGCATTAAACACGCTAAAACCTACGGACAGTAGGTTGGCATCAGTGTGGCATCCAGCAACCAGAACTTCGTCGGCTTGTTGCTTCTTCAACCATTCAATCGCCTGAACGGGCAGGCCGTAACCGGCTTTAGGGAAGACAGCCATGGCGGAGATCAGTACTGCACTATCTTGGGGAGGCGTGCGTCCCAGCTTTACGAGAGGGACTTCAATCTCATCATGAACAAACAGTGTGGCGGCAGTTGGCATGGTTGCGGCCAATTGATTGATCTGTGCAATCATTCCCGGGCCGGGGCGATAGTAGTTTTGTACATCCACCACAATCATACAGCGGTTCATATTAGATCCAATCTTTAGCCTATTGTCATTGTCGTCATTACTGGGGCTTGGCTTGCCCTGTCAGAGGAGTGGTGGCCTCTTTTATCTTTAGGGTTAGCTTATAAGCCAGCAGCTCCATGGAGCAGCATGCCTCTACCGTATATTTCGAGAGCACGCGCGCACGTGCGGCATGCCCCATGCTCGCTAATTGGCGCGGGTTTTGCAAGGCATTGCGGAGTTTCTCAGCCATGGCCTGTGGCCTAAACTCCCCAAATGTCATCTCCTTGGAGTCCCGGTTCTGTGATTCAGGCATAACGAGCCAGCCTGTTTCATCGTCAACAATGGTCTCCAAACTTCCGCCAAGCCCAGTGGCAACAACCGGAACTCCCATTGCCATGGCCTCGATAGCAACGCGACCGAAAGCTTCGGGTCGTGTTGATCCACTAATGGCGAGTTGGCTGGCAGATAAAAGGCGTGGCAGATCACTGCGACTACCAAGCCATCTAATGCGACCTTCAATCCCGAGTACTTCGGCGCGTGCTTTCAGATGATCAGCATAGGTGCTGTCTTTGTCTGCACCTCCGGCAATAGCAAGTGTCCATGGTAAGTCGGTAAGTTGTCCGAGTGCCTCTAACACGAGGTCATGACCTTTCCATCGGGTGATGCGACCAGCCATAAGTAAGAGGGGTGAGTCATTGGGAACAGCAAGTTCATCCTGCACCGCTTTTTGTGATGTCGTGTCAAATAATGCAGGGTTCCAAATCTCAGGCATGATACCACGCGGAGCCACAATGATACGCGAAGGTGTTACATTATAATTTTCAATAATATGCCTCTCAATAAAGTGGCTGTTAGCAATAATATAGTGCCCTCGCACCATTATACTGTTGTAAAAACGTTTCAACTTGCTACCGCTAAGTCCGTAGGTGCCATGGAACGTAGTGATATACGGCACGCCTGTCATTTTGCATGCAAGCCATGCGCTCCAGGCAGGAGCACGGCTTCGAGCGTGTACCAGTGATACCCCTGATTGGTGGATAACTTTGGCAAGCCGAACGGCATTCCACATAATTATCCACGGCATCTTGCTGGAGAGAGGCAGTTGAATATGGGAAATGTCTCCACGTGCCAATAAAGCAGCTTTAGGGCCACCTGCACTGGCAACGAGGGCGGTCCAATTCTGTGTTTTTAAATAATAAGCCATCTCAATCGCACTGGATTCCACGCCTCCATCTTTGAGAGCAGGCAAGACCTGTAAGACAACTGGCATAGGAGCAGATTCCGACGAGGCTGGTTTTGAATATAAAGAAGGAGTGATTGTCATACGCATCAACCTACCTGAGGTAGTCATGTGAGCCAATCCCCAGTTCTGCCTTCAATGTGTGCACGTATGTAAATGTATATATACTTTTTCAGAGTTTCACGGAAAAAGGTCGTTTGAAAACGAATTCACCTGCTAAATATAAGACAAGAATTAAAAGAAGGTGGCTTAAAGTGTCTTACATCTGAGATGGGAGGGTAAATGCTTTGTTGAAAAGGATTCACAGGGTTATGCACAGGGGATAACTCTGGGGAAGGAGTCGTTCAAGAGCATGTAAACTGTATTCTTATTGTATGCATTTGACGCGTTTGAGATGGCGTATATAGAGGGTGTTGTTTCACGGCGGTGGTGGTTGAATCACGCGGCTCTAAGAGCACAATAGAGTCTCCGTGAAAAGCTGGTCACTTGTCATTTTAAAGGTGAAATGTCATTCTTAAATACAGAAGCATATAACAAGAACATTTTCCCAATTATTCAACTGACTAAACAAAACTGACAGACGCATTCATCTCGTTTTCCAGGCCGATTTCAAAGCCAAAAAAGGGTGTAAACCCGCTCTCTGCCTAAGGGCAGCTTTATACGCGATATAAAATTTGATTATCAGAACTAGCCCTGTGGCGGCGAAAACACACATTTGAACTGGCTCAAGCCAACATATTGCAACATCTCACATCGCCCCCATAGGTGGCGGTAGCGTTGTCTAAAACATGCCAAAAACCTCTAAAAAATACTCAAGATTTGACTTCGTAAAACAGGTTTAAAAGCAGTTTTAAATTCTTATAAACTCAGAGTCATTTTATTTTAAAAACGCAATCTTCCGCTAACCATCAAGAATAACTAGACATTTCGGCATTCTATGGCCACAATTTGGGTATGGTGACTACACGTAATTACAGTTTCGCAGTGCTCGGCAACGCGGTTGTCGATGGTATAGCCCACGTGGATGATACGCTTATCAGTCAATTCAATCTGCGCAAGGGCGATAGCAATACGCTAAGTCATGCTCAGATGTTGGATCTCAGCAATGCCATTACTGTAGAGCAGTTCCGCGCAGGCGGTGCTGGGGCCAACACGGCTTACACACTTGCAAAGTTGGGGAGCAAGGTTGCCTTTCTGGGGCAGATCGGCGCAGACCCTACCGGTCGGTTCTTTATCGAAGATATGCTCGCGGCAGGTGTTACTCTCACGCCCGCATTAACGACAAGTCGTACAACCGATATCTTTACACTGCTCTCCGCCGATGGCACGCGCACGATGGTGCAATGTCTTCCACCACCACCCAGTAGTGATGACAGTTGGGTGGACGACAACTTGATCGAACAGTCTCACTTCTTGGTCATTGAGGCCTATGTTGCAGGATCTCATCCGGCCGCGGCTGTATATGCGGCAAAGGTTGCTGCGGCTGCGGGAACTCGCCTTATTGTATCTTTGGCCTCGCCGCGCGCTGTGCAGGCGGCGTTACCAGTGCTGACTGATATTATCTCAACTTACAATCCACTGGTTATTGGTAATCAATCTGAGTGGGAACTCCTGCTGGGTGGGAATGATGCACACATGGCGAAAAAATTGGAATCTGTTGAGCGCGTGATTACACGGAGCGGAAATGGTGCTGCTTATTATGCTGCTGACAAAGGTCCGGTTGTAGACAGTCCCACCCAGCCCATTCCGAAGCCCACCGATCTGACAGGGGCTGGCGATGCCTTTGCAGCAGGGTTCCTGCATATCTTTACGGGCGGAGGAAGTGCTCAACTGGCGCTGCAACAAGGGCATCAACTTGGACGTGCAGTTGTTCTGCAATTAGGCCCGCGGCTGCAAAGCTTCTCCGAAGTTACGGTTCCGCACAGCGACTAAGCCCGGCCGCACGCCCACATAGTCACATTCTTCAAAATCTGCTACCGCTAGGCCATGAAGCGCATCTATCTCCCTGTCCCGCTGGCGCCTGACGCCATGGTAACTCTGACTGAAGATATTCAGCACCGCCTCTATCGGGTCATGCGTATGGGCATGGGCGATAAGATCCACCTGTTTGATGGAACAGGAATCGCGGCTGTCGCAACTATTACCGATGCTAAGTGCCGTACCGCTCACATAGAGGCGATTTTGCCGGAGAAGCCTGCATTGCCAACCAAGATCTTGGCTCTTGGTATTCCCAAGCGAGAAGCGTGGGACTCAGCTCTCCGTCAGGCAACCGAAATGGGTGCGACCAGTATTGTTCCTATTAAAACCCGCTTTGCTCAGGTCGGGCGTATTAATGCAGAGCGAGCGCATTTGCATCTGGTTGAAGCAGCCGAGCAATGCGAACGTAACACACTGCCGACTTTGCTGCCGGTCACCGAACTATCCGATTTCCTCGCCGGGCTGACCTCTCCCTGCCTGTGGGCGTATGAGCGTCTCGCTACCACTCCACCAGCCTCTTCTGCTGAATTGCCGACCGCGATTCTCATCGGTCCTGAAGGCGGCTTCGCTCCTGAAGAAATTGCTCAGTTGAATGTGCATCCGCTTATTCGCCCCTTTACGCTTGGGCCAACCATTCTGCGCACTGATACGGCGGTGGTCGCAGGTCTGGCTCGATTAGGGAGTTAGAAGGCGCCTGAAAAGCCCTCCATCAGGAGGGCTTTTTTGTGTCCTAATGGGTTGGCTCTGTTACAGAGGTGTCTACAGGAGCAGGAACCGGAGTCTTAACCGCGGGAACGGTCGCCGAGGCAATGGCTGCAACTGCATGCACCATGCTTTTAGCAGGATCTGCCGGAACAGTAACGGTACCAGAAACGCCTTCAGCTTCAACGGCAACAGTGTCGGAAACAACGACATCTTCTACACCGGCCTCAGCCTTGCGGGCGGCAATAAAGGCATCGAATTCAGCTTGCGGAACGGCCTTAACTCTAAAGAACATTTCGCCATGCGCTTGTCCACAAAGTTCAGCGCACTGTCCTAACCAGTCACCCGGTTCGGTCGCAGTAAACCAGGCGTAGTTGATACGACCAGGAATGGCATCGATTTTCACACCAAGGTGAGGCACAAAGAAGGCGTGAATCACATCTTGCGCCGTTACGTGCAGAACGATGGGTTTGCCAACGGGTACAACCAATGTCTTGGTCTGACGGGGCGCGCCGGGCAAACTCACTTCGGAGTCATCGGTCGTTGGTTCAGGCGCCGAGACATGCTTATCGGCTTGGCTCACGTCCGGATAGTAAAAGTCCCAACCGAACTGGTAGGCCACAACTTCCACGTTCATCGCATCTTCCGGCATGGTGCGGATCATCACCATCGCCTTGTAGCTAAAGAAGGCGATAGCCACACAGATCAAGGCTGGAATGGTCGTCCAGATCAGTTCCAGCACAAGGCTGTGGCTAAACGTGGCAGGCTTGGCAACCTTGGTGCGGCGGTAGCGCCAGAGGATGTAAACGATCGGGATCGCCACGACCAATGCTACCACGGCAATGATAATGAACAGCAGGTTATAGAGCCAACCGATTTCATTGGCCACGGGGCCAACGGGAGAGGGGAAGCCACCGGGGTGGATGGATTCAGCGCCATAGGCACTACCAAAGGCCATAAGACCAAAGACACACATAAGAGAAAGGAGCGTTTTCAACTCAAGGGGTTCCGTTTATTTCCCACAACCCTAGACCATGCCTCCGCAGGCTTCAAGCGAGTACCCACACTTGATGAGGGGATATGTGGCATCCGCAGCAAAGTTATCAGGTAGCGGAAGAGAGGGGGAGTAATGAGGAGAAGAAAAACTTTGGCGGAGATGAGAGGATTCGAACCTCCGAGGGGTTGCCCCCAACACGCTTTCCAGGCGAGCGCCTTAAACCACTCGGCCACATCTCCGCACGGCCACCTCTATAACGGCTAAAGCTAAGTCCCGCAAGCACGAATTGTTGACCGCAGCCGCCATCAGCGGGATTATACGCGCATGACATATAATATAGACCCAGCCAAACTGGCCAAACTCGCCCACACCGCCGTCAATGTCGGTGTCGAACTCCAACCCGGACAAGAACTGATTATAGCTGCCCCCATCGAGGCGTTACCCTTGGTGCGCCTGATCACTGCCGAAGCCTACAAGGCCGGTGCCAGCATCGTCACAACCTTCTATGCCGATGATCAAGCCGCACTTCTCCGTCTCCAGCACGGGCGCGAGGAAAGCTTCGATGCCACCACACCATGGCTCTTCAATGCGCAGGCCGAAGCCTACAAATCCGGTGCCGCCCGCCTCAGTATCGTCGGCTCCGACCCCTTCCTGCTGAACGGACAGGATTCCTCCAAGATCATGCGCATGAATAAGGCCCGCTCCATCGCCGCCAAACCGGCCATGGAGTACATCACCAGCCTGTCCATTCCGTGGTCGATCGTCGCCTATCCCACCAAAGCCTGGGCCAAGGTCATGTTCCCGAACGAGCCGGAAGATACTGCCGTCGCCAAACTGGCCGAAGCTATCTTCGCCACCTCACGCGTCAATGGCGAGAACCCGGCTGCGGATTGGAAAGTCCACAGCGCCAACCTCGCCTTCCGCCGCGACTGGCTGAACGAGAAGAACTTCCATTCCCTCCACTATACTGGTCCGGGTACCGATCTCACCGTGGGCCTCGCCCGTGGCCACAAATGGCAGGGCGGTGCCTCGGTCACCCGCTTGGGCGGCACCTGCCAAGCCAATATCCCGACGGAAGAAGTCTTTACCACCCCGCACGCTGATCGTGTCGATGGCCACGTCACCAGCACCAAGCCACTGTCCTTCAATGGCACGCTGATTGAAGATATCCGCGTCACCTTTAAAGACGGTAAGATCATCGAAGCCTCTGCCGCCAAAGGCGAAGATGTCTTCAAAAAGCTGATCGCCACCGACGAAGGCGCGTCCCGTCTTGGAGAAGTCGCGCTGGTGCCGCACTCGTCGCCCATTTCGCAAAGTGGCTTGATCTTCTACGAAACTCTCTTCGATGAAAACGCCGCCTGCCACATTGCCTTGGGGCAGTGCTACACGGAGTGCTTTGCCAAAAGTAACCTCACCGAAGAGGAAGCTCGGGCCCAAGGCGGTAACCAAAGCCTCATCCACGTCGACTGGATGATTGGTTCCGACCAAGTGGATATCGACGGCGTTCATGCCGATGGCCGTACCGAACCGGTCATGCGCAAAGGCGAGTGGGTGTTTTAAACAGTCCCGCATAAGGTGCAAAAAGGGGCCGTCAGGCCCCTTTCTAATGGGTATAGCTTACGCCTGAACCACGCGTACCATGTTGGTGGTACCGGCTTTACCAAACGGAACACCAGCGACAACAACCAGCATTTCGCCGTTGTCCAGCAGGCCCTTGGCCTTGGCTTGGGTCTTGGCTTTGGCCACCATGTCCTCGGCGTCGGTGACCGGAGGGCACACCAAACCGGTTACACCCCAGTTGAGTTCAACCTGACGGGCAACTTGCTGGTGCGGGGTCAACGCGATTACGCTGGCGGCGCAACGTAGACGGGTCAAGCGGGCTACGCTCTTGCCACTTTCGGTAAAGGCGATAAGGCCAGCGGCACCCAAGGTGTCGGCCATCTTGCTGGCAGCAAGGGCAACAGCATCACCGGCGGTTTTATCGCAAGAGGGCAGGTGCGCATCCAGTTCCGCACGCCAGGTCGAGCTATGCTCGGCCTTGGTGATGATGCGGGACATAACCTCAATCGCTTCAACCGGATACATACCGCTGGCACTTTCAGCCGAAAGCATCAGGCAGTCAGCACCATCGTAAGCGGCGTTGGCTACGTCATTGGCTTCCGCGCGGGTCGGGCGCGGGCTGCTGATCATGGATTCTAGCATCTGGGTGGCCACAACTACCGGCTTACCAGCCTTGCGGCACATGTCGATCATCTGCTTTTGCAGCGGCGGAACATCTTCGGTCGGCAGCTCAACACCCAGGTCGCCACGGGCTACCATCAGGCCGTCAGCTTCGGCCAGAATCTCAGCGAGGTTCTCAATGGCAGCTTGGGTTTCGATCTTGGCCATCACTTTGGCACGGCCGTTGATACGCTCTTTGCACTCAATCACGTCTTGCGCGGTTTGGACAAAGGACAGGGCAACCCAGTCCACACCCAAACCAAGGCCACCTTCCAGATCTTTAATATCCTTCTCGGTCATGGCCGACATCGGCAACGCACGGCCCGGCACGTTCACACCCTTGCGGCTGGAAAGGGCGCCACCAGCTTTAACTTGGGTCACTGCTTTGGTATCAGAGGGCTTTTCGATAACGCGCAGTTGAATCACGCCATCGTTGACCATAACGGTATCGCCAACTTGCAATACGGCCAGAATTTGGGGGTGCGGCAGGCACACGCGGGTGCCATCACCGGGAGTGGTGTCGTTGTCCAGAACCAGCTGGGCACCACGCTCCAACTGAACTGGAGCCGCCATTTCACCAATACGGATCTTCGGACCCTGCAGGTCCATCAGCAAAGGTAGTTGCTTGCCGGTAGCGGCGGAAACCGCACGGGCGGCGTTCACACGGCTGGCATGATCGTCCAGCGTACCATGCGAGAAGTTGAGACGGAACGCATTTGCGCCCGCTTCAACCAATGCGGCGATCTGCTCTTGGGTGGAACTGCTGGGGCCAAGGGTGGCCAGAATTTTCGCCATACGGCGTTGGGGGAGAGTGATGTCAGTATTCATGCCCTCACCCCTAGCACACCTTTTTACAAAGGCGAACCCCTATATTTCAGCTTTTTAACGCTTGGTATCGGCTACCAGTGCGGCACAATCGGCATTTTCAGCTAGCCCGATATCCACAAACGGAAGGATGGCGGCAATCGGTGTCAGTACGGCACTGAGTGCGGCAGCCGTACCGGCTTGCACACCGAGCGGTAGCGGTTTGACACCCACGTCCGGGCTGAGCAGCGTGCCGCCAATACGAATAGGCACCAAAAGTCGTACCAAGCGCGCTTCTTTGGGGGTTCCACGTAGGGTCAGATGAAGGCTCTCATCCTTCAGGTTCACATACCCTTCCCCATCGGCCCGCGTGACCTCGGTGTCAACCACCAGATGACGCGTCTGCAAGACACCATCTTTGACATTAAACGAGCCAACGCCACAACGAATGGGAATTTGCGTTTGGCTGCCGGTAAACAGAAGTCCCAATCCTCGCGCATTCACCCCCAGGAGTTCGGCGAATGCCTTGCGGACCTGACCGTTGGGAATGACGATTCCCACCTGACCATCCGCCACGCTCATGGCATCATGGAAGGAGGTACCTTGCCCCTGCATCGTCACCCGTGCCAGCAACGGGCCGCTCAGCGCACCTTCCTGACCAGCCTGTTTTACAAAGTCATCCAGCGTTCCTTTGAGCTGGGCATCTAACGTGATCGGCGGCACATCCTGACTGGCATCAATGATCAGGCTAGAACTGACTATACCTTGGGGCAGGGTTAACGCGAGCGGGCTAATCACCATCTTACCATCCTTGAGGTGCAAACTGAGCGACACTTCCTTTAATGGTAAAGTGTCCACCTGAATGGCGGCCGCACGATACGTCACGCGCGCATCCATGCCACGCAACCGGCTCAGTTCCAGTGTGCTGTCGGGAATCAGATAGGGCGTCTTACCCTCCAACGCCGCTTCTCCACCAAAGATCACACCGGCATCTTCGGGGTTGAGCGAGCGGGAGTTCAAATCCGCCACCAGCAACGGCTTCGCCCCACCAATATCAATGCTCAAATTCCCATTCAGGTCGCTACCACCCAGCTTTCCACGTAAATTGGTAATTTTGTAGAGGTTACCATCCCGATTCAGCTCACCCTGTAACCGGTAAGCACGGGTGGAAGGCAGAGCCAGTCCCGTAATATAATACAGATCAGCCAGATTATTGCCGCGCAAGTCCGGCGTGGCTTGTAAGCTATCAAAGTCCATCAGGTTACCAAAATGGCCTTTGGCATCCAATTGAGTGGCACCATGCTTCACCGCCAGCGTGAACGGATACTCAACTTCCGCACCGTTCTCCAGCACGCCGCGCAAGGCTCCACCGGTCAAGTCCACACTAAAGGGTTGAGTGTTCAACGTACCTTTTCCACTTAACGTGAACGGCTCACCCCGCTTGGCTTCGATTTCCTCGGTGGAAAATCCTCCGTCAAAATTCAACTTGGCCACGGCATCGCGCAAGCTCAGCTTGCTGTCCCGCACATACATTCGCTCAATGATAGGCAAGGCGAGGGGGGTCGTGGTGGTGGCCTCCGTCTCGGGTTTGGCATTACCAAAACTCCAGTTGGCCTTACCATCTGCCAGCCGCACCAGGGCAACATCCGCTTCTTCCAAGCCAAGGCGTGCAATCACTAGGTCACCCTTTAACAATGGCCATAAGCGTATGGCGACGTCAAAACGGCCCGCGCGCGCCATCAGCGGCCGCTTGTCAGCTTCCCATGTCGGGTTGGCAATACGCACACCTTCCAAACTCACGCCGGGTGTCACGCTCAACAAATGGAATGCCAACCGGTCGATAGTGACCTCACGCTCCAGCTGACGGCTCGCCAACCGCTCAACAGGGCCCCTAAACCACGTATTGCCAAACAGCGTCAGTAACACAATCGCCAACGCCAACAGAGCGACAATGCCACCCAAACCCCATGCAAGGTACTTCAAAATACGTTTCATAAATCCACTAACGCCGCTTGGCTGCCAGAGTTGCATTCACGGCCATAAAACCTCATATCAGCTCTCCAGCTTTTGCGCCGCACAAGCTTATTAAGCGTATGAAACATAAATTATTTAATGAGTATTGGTTCTCATGTCAGGCTGGTGCTAGTCCGATATTTCCTCGCGGTATTGCATAAGCTTTACGGAAGAAAATCCTGCACGACCCCATGCGAGCCATGTAAGATTTTCAAAGGCTCCCCCGCCGTATCCTCGACGCTGCAGCCTGCCCAACCAAATCGTTTGACATCAGAAAGGCCATGCCATGTCCGACTCCCTCCTCACCAACCCGCATTATGTCGAGTTAGTCACCCGACGGCGGCGCATTTCCATCGTCATGAGCCTCATTATGCTCGTGGCGTATGTCGCGTTCATTTTGCTGATTGCGTTCGACCCCAAACTGTTGGGTACTCCGATTGCCGAAGGCAGCCCCATCACCCTCGGTATTCCGCTGGGTCTCGGCCTGATCCTCTTGGCCATGGCGCTCACCGGCATTTACGTACGCATCTCTAACACTGTATTCGACCCCCTGACCGCGAAGGCCCGCGAAGCCCTGCGCAATGCGTCGAAATAAAGAGCAATCAAAGGATAAGATGATGAAATCACTCTTCTCAGGCGGCCTCGGAAAGTATTCGCTGGCGAGCCTGTTCGCGGCACTCCTCACGTTCGGGCTGACTAACCCCGTGCTGGCGGATGCCCTCACCGGCCAGATGGACAAGCAACCGCTGAACCTCTCGGCCATTACCATGTTCCTGATATTCGTGGGAGCCACGTTAGGTATTACCTACTGGGCCGCCCGCAAAAACCGTACGGCATCCGACTTCTACGTCGCCGGGGGCGGTGTTTCCGGTGTGCAAAACGGCCTGGCGATCGCCGGGGACTACATGTCCGCCGCGTCGTTCCTCGGTATTTCCGCCCTCGTATTCACCTCGGGGTTCGATGGTCTGATCTATTCCATCGGGTTCCTTGTGGGTTGGCCGGTGATGATGTTCCTCGTCGCCGAACGCCTGCGTAACCTCGGGAAATACACCTTCGCCGACGTCGCCGCCTACCGCCTCGAGCAAAAGCCCGTACGTACGCTTGCGGCCTTTGGTTCCTTAGCCACCGTACTGCTGTACCTCATCGCCCAGATGGTCGGTGCCGGTCAGCTCATCGAGGTGCTCTTCGGTCTGCCCTATGCCACCGCTGTCGTGATCGTGGGTGTGCTGATGATGCTCTACGTCACCTTCGGCGGTATGCTGGCCACCACATGGGTACAGATCATCAAAGCCGTACTGCTCTTGGTCGGTGCTTCGGTGATGGCCTTCATGGTGCTGCTCCACGTCAACTTCAACATTGCCGACTTGTTCACGCAGGCCACCACCGTGCATGCCAAGGGGACGGCCATCATGGCCCCGGGCGGTCTGGTGAAGGATCCGTTCTCGGCCGTGTCGCTCGGTCTGGCCCTCATGTTGGGTACCGCCGGTCTGCCGCACATCCTCATGCGCTTCTTTACTGTGAAAGACGCCAAGGAAGCGCGTAAGTCCGTGTTCGTCGCCACAGGCTTTATCGGCTACTTCTACATCCTCACGTTCATCATCGGTTTCGGTGCCATCGTGCTGGTGGGTACCAACCCCGCCTTCCTGGCCGCCGACGGTGGTCTGATCGGGGGCAAGAACATGGCCGCCGTGCACTTGGCTCACGCCACCGGTGGAGACCTCTTCTTCGGATTCATCTCCGCAGTCGCCTTCGCCACCATCCTGGCCGTGGTGTCGGGCCTCGCCTTGGCCGGTGCCACGGCTGTAAGCCACGATCTCTACGCCAACGTCATCCGTAAGGGGCAAGCCACCGAGAAAGAAGAACTGCGCGTCTCCCGTGCCGCTTCCATCGTGCTTGGTATCTTGGCCATCGGTCTGGGTATCCTGTTCCAAAAGCAGAACGTGGCGTTCCTTGTGGGTCTGGCCTTCGCCATCGCCGCAAGTACCAACTTCCCGATCATCCTGCTCTCCACCTACTGGAAGAAGCTGACCACCACCGGTGCGGTGCTGGGCGGTATGCTGGGTCTCATGACGGCCGTGGGTCTGGTGATCCTCAGCCCCGTGGTTTGGGTGAATATCTTCGGTTACGCCACTCCGGTGTTCCCGTACGAATACCCGGCACTCATCTCCATCCCGCTGGCCTTTATCGGTGCGATCATCGGGTCGCTCACCGACAAATCCGCCAGTGGCCGTGCCGAACGCGAAGCCTTCGAGTCGCAACAACTCCGCTCCGAGATCGGTACACTGGAAGCTCTGGAGGTCTCTAAACACTAACCTTACTGGAACCGTACAAAACCCCCGTCAGGGGGTTTTGTCACACTCGGCTCCTTCAATACTGGCCTGAAAGAGACCAATGCTGGACACCACCCCCTAAAACACCAAATAACTAACATTATGCTGCACCCACTCCGCACTCCTAAAACCGATTTCCGCCTCGGCCTCTTCCTCGCCACACTGGCCGGAGCCGTCAACGCCGGCGGTTTCCTCGCCATCGGACAATACACCTCGCATCTCACCGGTATGGTCGCCACCGCGGCCGATATGTTGGTGCTGCACCACTGGGATATCCTGATCCTCGCCGTCACCGGCGTGATCTCCTTCATGGGCGGTGCCGTGCTCGCCTCCCTGTTCGTCAACTGGGGAGAACGCCACCGTCCCCACCACCGCTATGCCCTACCACTGGCGTTCGAAGGAGTTCTCATCATCATCTTCGGTCTTTACGGATTATTCATGCCACCAGAATGGCAGATCCCCATCTGCGGTATCATGCTGCTGGGCATGCTCATGGGCCTGCAAAACGGCACGGGCGGGCTTATCACCAATCTGCGCACAACACACCATACCGGTACCCTCAACGATATCGCCACCGAGCTCGGCCACCTCATTTACCGCTGCGTACCACGTCGCCGTACCACTCATAACATTCCGCTGCCGTTACCGAACTACTACCGCCTCAAGGTCAACACCACGATGATTCTCAGCTTCATCACCGGCAGTGTCGTGGGGGCGTTCGGTTTCCTCTGGCTCGGCATGGGCTTCGCCATACCGATTGGTGTGCTTTTGCTGGTGATTACGGTGCCGGTTCTGGCCTCGGCTCCGCGCGACTAAACTTTATAAATTGAAAAGAAGAACAACCTGCGGAACGGCCATATTCTATATTGCAAGCTACCTCACCGCAGCATCAGCCTGCCGGTGTCATTGCCCGAAGTCGACATGCCCACACTCAAGCTGCTGTTATGCGTTGTCAGGTGCTTCTTTATTCGCCGTTCCTATTGGCGCGTGGTTGAGAGTGCCTGGGGTTGGTCAAGAAAGAATGGCACGCAACCCTATAAGCTCCTATAAAAATAAACAGGAAAAGAAACAGCAAAGGATATTGAAGAATCATGAAGAGCCATCATCTATGGGGTCTCGCTGTCATCTGTAGTGCGGTATTGCTGGCACCTTTTACCTTGGCGCAAGAGCGTACCGCAGGTTCGTCCTTGGAAAACCAGATGACATGGACCGCTCTGTCAAGCATGGCGAAAAACGCTGCCGACAAAGCCGATATGGTCGATGTACGGGTTAATCAGATTGTAGTCTGTTCCCGCAAGAAGATGCTGTATGCCCCGGGTATAAACGGTGCCGATAGTGAGGGCTGTGTCACTGCGGTTGATCTCACGTCCATGCAAAATACTATCAATTCGATCATATCCTGTGCGGCGAGTGGCGGCGCATTCAATGGTACCAATTGTATTGCAAACACGCCTCGAATCGGCCGCTTGCAGTGCCGTATCTCGCAGGGCGGCGGCGGTACCAATGCAAGCTATGCAGGATGCGCTGCGGATGAAATGATGACCGGTGGGGGTGCCATGGCCGAAACACCGGGCAGCGGTCTTTGTGGTAGTTCTTCAACCGGTTTCTTGCACGCAAGTCATCCGCAAGGGAATGGATGGGTTGCCGATGCTTACAGCGCTGGCTGGCGCGGCGAAGCCTGCGTCTTGCCCTACGCAGTATGTTGCAAGGTTGTTCAATAAGCTGGTGTGGAAGGCGTAGCCGTCAAGTAAAACGGTTTTAGTAAAAGAACAGCCGGCGGAACGGCATCGTCACCTGCCAAAGCACACTCTTGCGTTCCCCGCGAACATAAAAGTCCACCGTCATCCCCGGCACCAGTTTGGCACTGGCAAGGGTATCAGTCTTCGTTTTGGCCGCGGCATGACTGTCCGGTAAACTGATGGTGACTCGGTAGAACGTATTGCCCTGTTCATCGCGTAAACTGTCGGCGCTGATATCGCGCACCACACCTTCAAGGCTGCCGTAACTCGCGTAATCGTAGGCCGAGATACGTACCGTGACGGGCTGGCCATTCCAAATACGCGCCCGGTCACGCGCCGAAACCCGGCCCTCTACCAGCAAGGCCCCATCGGTTGGCGTCAGTTCGGCGAGGGCCGCACCCGGCTGCACAACACCACCTACTGTCGTCACCATCAAACGGTTGATCACCCCATTGGCAGGAGCCACCACCACGGTCCGATCCAAACGGTCACCTAGCGATTTATCGCGCTCTTCATATTGCTTAAGCTGCACATTCACCGTACTTAGTTCATCAGCAATTTTGCTCAACCGCTCTTCGTTCAACTGGCTCTCGCGTTTACTCAATTCCGAAAGCGCGGCCCGCAAAACCGGAATCTGCCCCTCTGCAGTTGCAATCCGGGTTTCCAGTTGCTGCACCTGCGCCTGCGTTTCCAGCAACCGGCTTTCCGAGAGCGCACCGCTGTCACGGAGCTTCTGGTTGATGCCCAATTGCTTCCGTGCGGTCGCCAGTTCTTCCCGCAAATTCGTCACCTGCACCGTGGCATCATCGGCCTGTAATTTCTTCTGATGCTGCTGCTCGCGCAGGATCTCTTGCTGGCGCCGGAAATCATCGCGTCGCGCATCAAAGAGCTGTTGCTCGTTCTGGGCAAGGTCGGGGCGTTCCTGCACATCGGTGGGGTTGAATGCGGGCTTGGCCAAGCCATTTTGCTCGGCCTCCAGACGGGTGCGCTTAAACATCAACGCCTGCAAACCAATCGCCTGTTCATCGCGCGCGGTACGGGCGGTCTGGTCATGAATACGGAACATCGGTGCACCCTTGTCCACCACCTGGCCTTCCTGCACCAGAATGGCGTCAATGATGCCCCCTTCAAGGTGCTGAATGGTTTGTGTCCGCGCCTGAGGAATAATATGTCCCATGCCGCGCACCACTTCATCCAGCGGCGCCCATGTGATCCATGCAGCAAGCCCGAGGCCAAGGGTGCACGCGGTCAGGGTGAGGGGGGTCATGCGTGCCATGAGCTAGGCCACTTTCTTCTTGGAAGACGCAGGAGCCTGCAATTGCTTCATCACCTGATGCTTGTCACCACCGGCGATCAACCGGCCTTGCACCAGCACGGCCACATAATCAACGAGGGAGAGCAACGCGTCACGGTGGGTCACAAGTACCAGCGTCGTCTGTGTGCGTTCCAGCCACGGTTTTAAACGGGCGCAGAAGGCCAGTTCGGCATCCGGGTCGAACGGGCTGGTCGGCTCATCCAGCAACAGTACTTTGGGACGCGCATAGATCGCCGCCGCCATTGCCAGCATATGGCGTTGACCACCGGAAAGACGCTCGGCATTCGGCCCGGGACACATCTCAAGACCAAAGCCATTCTGCGCCATCACACCACCAAAACCGCTGATCTCCAGTGCCTCATGCAGGCGCGCCTCATTCACCGGTCGCATACCGGCAATGGTCTCCCGAAGACTCACATCGGCAAATACAGGGGTCTGACTCACCAGGCTAACATGCCGCCGTATCTCCGTGACCGGCATGTGCGAATACCCCACGCCATCCAACCGTACATCACCGTCACTGGTCTCCACCATTGCCGCCAAGACATGCAACAAGGTCGATTTACCCGCACCCACACCACCGACAATGGCCCAGCGCTCACCCGCCCCTAAACGCAAGCTGATACCGCGCAAAATTCCGTGTGAATCGGTCGGACCCGCTTTTACCGACACATTCGCCAGCAGCACTTCACCGTGGCATTTCGGAAGTGTTTCCAGAGTTCCATCAGCCAAAGTTAACGGCTCCAAGGGCCACGTTAATCCTTTTTTTAACAGGGCCATGCTGGCACGAATATTCTGGATACGCGCGGCCGTATCCACCAGGTGCAGAGCCGGCGTAATCGCCCGACTACACAAGAGCGAAGACGCGACCAGCGCACCTACTGTCAGGTAACCGTTCATCACTAACTCCGCCCCTGCGATCAACATCACCACAAAGCTGAGCTGCGCCACACAAATGGTCAGGCTCTGTCCAAAGCTCGTCCAAAAGTGCCCTTGTTCTTCGGCCTCGGTCACCTTGGCGGCTTCCACGTTCCAGCGGGAGAGAGTCTCATGCTGGCGGTTGGTCAAACGCGTGATCACCGAACTCCGCAACAATTCCAGCAATACCTGCGCCCGTCGCTGCTGTGCATTGGCTTGCCGTACCGCCATAATCCGCAACCGCGGCAAGATCCCCGCCTGCACGATCAACGTCAGCGCCAGCAACACAAGCGGAACTGGCAGCAGGGACGGGGCCACCATTGCAATGGTAAACAGGAACAGCAGTACGAAGGGAATATCGGCGACTGTCGGCAACACGTGCATGATCACTTGCTCGCGAACGTCATGGGAGAGACGCATCATCTCAAGCTGCTCGCCCCAGCGGGTGCCGGTGCCGCGCTGACGCAACAGCAGGGTCAACATCGGCCCGTCATGGGTGAGGTGGGAACGCCGCGCAAGCGCCGCCAGCATGCGCGCACGTACAAGGCGCAGAACAAAATCCAGCGCCAATACCAGCCCTACCCCCACGGCCAGCAACCACAGGGTCCGAATGGCACCCACGGGCAGAACACGGTCATAAATGGCCATACTGAATAACGGAACGGCCAGACCTACGGCATTGAGCAGAACGCCAATACCGGCCACGCGCACCAACTCGGGTTTATAGCCGGCCAGAATGCTGCGGACACTGATATCCTCCTGAGTGGCCGAATCACGCAGTCCACGCAAGGTCAGAAGCCGCAGGGTGCCCGGTAGTGCGGGCGCAACGCAGGCAGAGCCCTGAACATCATGCCACTGACCGTTGGACAACCGTAACCAAGGCCCTTCGCTCCCAGTCCAAACCAGCACGGGCAAGCCATCTGGCAATGCGGTTCCCGAGGTCAGATCAACATCAAAACCAGCGTGCACCAACAGAAGGTTAAGGTCTTCAGGTGTAGCTAAAAATCGGGTCGTGCCCTGCAGGCTCAGTAAAAGCTCTTGCGGAAAACGCACACCCAACGGTGCGCAGGCAAGGGTAAGTAAGGTTGCAATGCCGCTGCCATCCGCAGATGCGGCAGGCAGAAGGGTTTGGTCGTCTTGTTGTTGGTGTGGTGCGGCCATGGGCACACCATAGGCGTAAGCGCCTGCGCTGGCAAAACCCTAATGGTTTCTACATGCAGGCAAATGCCTACGAGTAGGTCATCATGTTCAGTGTGACGTTGCTCTCACCACTCTTACTGAACACCACGGTCCGCGTGTTGCCACTGCTCGTGTCGCTGGCAATGGTATAACCGGTGCCAGCACTCACGGCCGCACTAAAGCCGTTCGTCACCTGCATGGTCAGGCTGCGCGCGCTGGTCATGTTGATGATATCGGCGGCTGTGATCTGGAAGGAATCGCCCCCCGCCAAGGTGGCATTCCGCAGGTCGAGAACTTCAATGTTCTTGAACACGTTGGCAAAGCTATTGGCTTCCACATTCAACGTCCCGCTGGTGAAGGACACCGTATCGGTGCCTCCACCACCATCAATCCGGCTATACGCAGAAAGACCGGATACATTGGTTAAGAAGGTATCATTTCCACTACCTGCATAGATATTTTCAATGGTGGCAAGACTGCCGGAAAGCTGAATCGTATCGGTACTGTTATCCACGTTTTTACTAATCGTATGTGTCACAAGGCTCTGTATGATATTGCCACCCAGGGTGGTGTAATAGAGGCTGTCGGTCCCACTCCCTCCGTTATAATTGTCGTTGCCGCGAGACGCATATATCGTATCATTGCCCGCACCGGTGTTGATGTTGTTGGAAGACGTGTTGCCCGTGATTATATCGTCATAGCTGCCGGTGGAAACGTGGGCGAAATTTGACGGTACCAACGTATCAGTCCATGTAACGGTGCTGGCATTTGCCAGATATTTCTGAACCGTCCCGGCCACCATGTCCGCAACAATGCGGGCATTATAGCTCGCCGCGCCATATTGCTCCACGTTCACGTAGGTATCGTTACCGTTGGTGGCGGTGACAATGTCGGCACCACTATTACCATTGAAGTAATCGTTGCCACTTGTTCCGGTAAAGTTGTCGTTGGCGGAACCGCCGATAAAGCGGTGGATGTTCGTGAACGTATCACTCCCAATCCCCGTACCCACCGCAGTTCCAGCGGCCTGGTTTATGGTCACACTGGTCGTAATGGCCGAAAAATCCAATGTATTAGTACCAGTGCCACCATCAATGGTATCGTCTCCCAAGTCGCCATAGAAGGTATCGTCGCCACCGCCCCCAAACAGAGTATCGTTGCCATCACCACCGTAAATAAAGTCGTTGCCGGCACCACCTGTAATGGTGTCGTTCCCGGCACCGCCGCGCAGAGTGTTGCCGTTGTCGTTACCGGTAATGGTGTCGTTGCCGCTACCGCCCGTGATATTCTCAATACCGGTCAGGGTATCGGTCTTGCTGATGCCGTTAAAAGTCACGGTTGCGTTTCCGCTTGCATCCAGTGTAGCAGTCATGTTCTCGCTGCGCGTCGTGTAATCCACAGTGTCCGAGCCGTTACCACCATGGAAAATATCATTCCCGGCCGAGGCGTAGAACGTATCATTGCCCTCTCCGCCATAAAATGTCTGGCCCGTGCCGTTTCCAGTAAACGCATCATTGCCACCACCGCCATACACGGTTTGGAAATTCTTGACTAAATCAGTATCCGTCAATGTGTTGGAGGGGTTATAGGTCGTTACGGTGGCAAAGCCACTCCCGTTGACGGTACTGAAATTCGCGACGATCCGAGATAAGGTGAGATAGTCATATGACAACGTATTCGCACCCGCACCACCATCGAGCGTGTTGGCAGCCGCAACCGTACCCCGCACGGTATCATTGCCGCTTCCCCCCACAATGTTTTCAATGCTCACCAGCGTATCGGTGCCAAGGCCGGTGGCAATTCCAGTGGTCAGGTTAATATCCAGGTTGGCACTAGCCGCAGAGTAATCGACGGTGTCCACGCCGTTGCCGCCATCAAATGTATCGTTCGCGCTGTCGCCTGCCAGCATGATGAACGTATCATTGCCGTTCAAACCGAAGAGGGCGTCCGCACCGGTCGATTCCGTAATCGTATCGGCTTGGTTGGTCAGGTAAACCTGTTCAAATCCGTCAAAGGTACTGGTGCCGCTCGTACCCGTGGCGGTTCCCGTACCCGCGCTGCTTAAGGTAACTGTCACCGCTGTGGTGAGGTCATCAAATCGGACTTGGTCAATGCCACTCCCGCCGTGCAGGGTGTTGTTGCCAACCCCACCGTAAATCACATCGTCACCATCACTACCATCAAGGGTGTCGTTGCCCGCACCGCCCGAGATCTGGTCGTTCGCGGCCGAGCCGGTAATCACGTCATTGTGGTTGCTCCCCTGTACAACTTGGATATTCCGAACCGTTTGTACATTGCTACCAGAGGTCAGAGTTGAATACCCACCCCCATTGACCGTACTCATATCAAGAGTTACCGCAGCCGCTGCGGTCGAAAGGTCGAGGGTATTCCGGCCGGTGCCGCCATCAATCACATCGGCGCCCGCACTAAAGATAAACGTGTCGTCACCGCCACCACCTTGCAAGATGTTCGCATTCGCATCACCCTGCAGGGTATCGTTGTAGTTGCTGCCGATGATGTTCTCAATCGACCGTAATTCATCATTGTCGCCGGTCGCAACATTCACCACGGCATTGCCGTTGTTGAGGGTCACGGTCACGCCGTTGCTGGCATAGGCATAGCTTACGGTGTCATTGCCGTTGCCACCATCCAGAATGTCATTTCCGCCCCGACCCATCAGCGTGTCGTTGCCGTCGCCGCCGCGCAGGAAGTTGTCGGCATGGTCACCGTAGAACGTGTCATTCCCGGTGCCGCCGTTCAGGTGTTCAATACCCTCAAGCTCGTCTTCGGCCACACCATTCACGTATGCGGTCGAACGCCCGATGCTTAACGCTGCCAGGTCAATCGTCACATCTTGCGTTTTGTCGGTGTAGTCGGCGGTGTCGTTGCCCGCCCCGCCGATGAGGATGTCATTACCCTCACCACCTTGTAAGAAGTCGTTCCCGCCACCGCCGTTGAGAATATCGTTACCTTTGCCACCATAAAGGGTGTCGTTGCCACTGCCTGCAGTAACTTCATCATTACCTTTACCGCCATACACGGTGATGGTCTTTTCGCCGCCGAGGATCTTGGTACCGTTTTCATTCAGCGCCATGGCCCAGATGAGCTTGCCATTGCTGTCGAAGTGGTTGCCGTCAGCAGGAACGGTAACCACCTTGGTCTCAACATCCCGCGTGATCGTGTAGGAGATTTCCCCTGACGCCGGCGTGGCAAGTCCGGTCGAAGCATCGAACGAAGCCGTGAAGTTGATGGAGAGTGTAAAACTTTCCGGTGTACCGGTCGGGTAAACGACAGGCAGACGAATAGTACCGTTGCTCAGTAAGGTGGGGGTGTTTAGTACCCAGTCGCTCCCCACCAGAGTGGCGCCGATGATCGAAAACCCGGCCGGTAATCCCGAAATGACAATGCTCTTGGAGATAAAGCCATCCGGCATATAGGGGGTTAATTCAATGATGCGCGTGGCTGTGGTATCGGTGAAATAGGTCGGGTCATCCGCATAAATGACATACTCGCCCTTGTTGCCGGGCGAAACATCAATGATCTCCTGCGAGTACTGCGTGGTGTTACGGTCATCATACGCCGCGGTTTCAAATGCGCCACCACCACGGACCTCATCAACGGTGGCCGATAATGGGGTGGTGATATAACCGGGCTGCAGCAGGCGTGCTTCAAAGGTAAACGTCAGGCCGGGCTGTTGTGGGTCTTCCGGTGGCTTTTCAGGTGTCTCGGTGGCCACGCGCGGCGGAATCGAGAACATGCCGCTGCCACTGGCGGCCTTGGGCATCTCAAGGAGATTGTCGTATTTTTTGGTATCCAACGGCGGTGGTTCGGCAGGGGGGTTCTGTACAACGGGTGGAGTCGGTGAAGCCGCTTCCACCTTTTCGGCCAGAGCCGCTTTATTACCTTCGTTGGCCGATTCGGCATCATTCACTTTTTCAAGGCTGGTAATGCCCAGATAGTCGCGTGCCGTAAACTCCCACACCTTGCCGATGTGAGAGAGCATGCTCTCCGGAGACAGCTCCTGACCGTTCGGGCCAAGCAGGGTGGGTGCATCCTCATCCGAGAAGAGGTACAGCGCCAACTGGGCCAAAACAATGGTGGATTTGGTCTGTGTATTGGTCAGCACCACGTCGGCACCCAGCAGGTCAATGCGGTTCTGACCAAGGTTCAGTGCGCTCAGGTCGATCGTGTCATGCGGTTTAATATGATAAACAGCACGTTGCCCCCCTTGGGGCAGCGCAACCTTAACTGTTGCCATTTGGTCATTAGCCATAAGTGGAATAGTGATCCTTGGGTTGCCGAGTGTTTGTCACATAGTATTATGACACCTAGCGGAAGAATGGTCAGACACCCAAAGGCTTGGCAAGATGACCTCTGCGCACTCAGCAACCTGAAGAAGAGACCCGTGGCGCAATGAACACACAAAATCCGCTGCCCGAAACCCCGTTTGCGGCGCCCAGCCTGGCGTCCAATGGTACTTATGCCTCTCCGCAGGCCGAGAGTCCCTCCTTCGAGAATGCGCTGCCGCCCCGTGCCGCTATCAATATCGATTTCTTTGACTTCTTTACACTTTCCATGCTCGGTATCATCGGTTCGGTACTGGCGGTCATCGCCTTTGCCTACGATATGGTCTCGCACACCTTCCTGCACCATATCGAACTGAACGGGATCATCGGTGCCATCACCGTTTACGGTATCTATCGTGTCTATAGTAATAACTTCAGCCTTTACCGCACCGCCCGTTACGTCAAACGGATTCAGGATATGGAGCAGAACCCTTCGGCGACTGAGGCGACCATCGCCTCGCTGATCGCCGGTCTCAAGGGAGCGGGCAGCATGCTGGATATTCAAAACACCGAAATGGCTCTGCGCCGGATGCTCAAGTCCGGTTTTTTTGTGATTACCGATAACGACTCACGCCTCATTAAATCCAAGATCGGTTCGCGCGTCCGCTACCGCTATAACCACATCTCGTTCTTTGCCGGTATCCTGATTTCGTTTGGTCTGCTGGGTACCTTCGTGGGTCTTATCGCCACGGTGGCTTCGGTGGGGGAACAAATGGGCACCATCTCCCGCTCGCTCGCCTCGGGCCAGGAAATGAACGTGATCGACCTCATCGTCGGGATCAGTAAACCGATGGAAGGTATGGGAACCGCGTTCGGTGCTTCGCTGTTCGGTCTGGGTGGCTCGATGCTGCTCGGTGGTCTGAATCACGTGGCCGGTCATGCCCAGGATCATTTCATGGAAAACCTCTCGCGCTGGTTGGATGACCGTATCCCGTCCGTCAAGGGCGCCACGGCCGAAAAGGCGGCCGAGAAAATGGGAACCAGCGCTGCCAGCATCACCGGTAAATCCATGTCGCTGGAAGCCGGTACCTTCATGGTGCTCGCCGAGGATACGCACAAACAACTGCGCGCCATCGGTGGCATGATGTCGGAGCTTACGCGCATTCTCGAAGGCCAGCAGAACAGTACGCGCGCACTTCAGCAAATGCACGAGCAACATACCCGCCAAATGCAGAACCTCGAGTCACAACTGGCCCAGATTCCGGCCATCGGCCAGCAGCTGATGCAGGTTGTCGGTAGCTGGCAGAACAACGCCACCCGCCAGCAGGAAGCCCTGACGCAACATCAGGAGTCGCACACCAAACAACTGACTCAAGTGCTCGGTAACCTCGCGGTGCTACCGGGAACCGGTGAGAAGCTCGGTGCCGAACTGCGCGAATGGCGCTCGGCCTATAATCAGCAGACCGAACAGCAGAAGAGCCAGAACGACAAACTGACCGCTCAGGTCCAAAGCCTCGCCCAAGCCATGCAGGGCGTCTCGCTGGCCGTGTCCTCGCTGCCGGTCACTACGCCCACCAATGGCAGCGTTGTCGCCGCCGTACCCAAGTCCTCCGGCGGCTGGTTCGGGTCGCGCAAGTCATAAGTATAAAATTGCAAGAACGGGAAAGCGTGTAGATGTCGGGAAATCGTCGGAGTGAAGATGCGGGGGAAGTGCCATGGCCAGCCCTTGTCGACCTTCTGACGTCGGTACTCATCGCATTTATGTTCTTCATTCTCATTACCACGGTGGCCATGTCGACCATGACCATGAAGATGGCGGAAGACATCTCCGAAAAACGCCAGAAGGACAAAGATCCCAGTCCTACCGAAGTGCTTCCGGAAGAGGCCACGCCCAAACCGGTGGAGGCGATGAGCATGACTGAAGTGACCAGCAGCACCATCCTGCCGCCGCCGTCTGGCAATACGGTGGAGAGCGAGGATCAGATCAACGAGCGTGAGAACGACCGCCTGAAGGCCGAGAACGAATTGCTCAAACAGCAACTCGCCGCCATGGGCGCATCCTTTGCCAAGAGTCAGGAGATCAAACTGCTGCCCAGCAAGGCGGGTGCCGAGCTGACCATGCTGTTTAACCCGAATGAGGCCGGCACGACGCCCGAGTCCGAAGCCGCACTGGCGCGCTACGTCAAGCAATTGCCGGCAGGGCAAAATGTCCAGATCACCGCGTCGGAGCCGGATGGCGTCAGCTTCTCGCAAGCGCGCGAGCGGGCATTAACGCGTGCCATGGTAATACGTAATAAGTTGCTGGAGAATGGGGTAGACCCGCGTCGCATCAGCTTCCGCTACAGTAACGAAGAACATGAAAAGAGCCGCAACTGGGTTCGCCTCGAGGCCGTAGCGCCACAACGGAAGGGAGACGCCCAATGATACGCTTCAAAACCCTGAGCGTATGGCTTCTCGCCGCGGCCTTGGTCGTACCGGCCGCACCGCGTGCCCAGCAAACGCCGGCGGTGTCGGGCAATATGACGCTGGGCGATATCCTCCAGCAGGCCGTCAAGGCCAGCGATGAACTGAACATCATCGCCTCCCGCATCCAGCAGGCGCAAAGTGGTCTGGGCGAGGCACGCGCCAACTACTACCCGCAGGTTACGCTTACCGAACGCTTTGGCCGCGACGCGGCTTACCCCAGCAGCGCCCGTACGAAAACCGACCCCCGTGGCCAGTCCGAGTACGTCAATGCCAACAGCACGAAAATGGAGATCAACCAGATGCTGTTCGACGGGTTCAAAACCCCCGCCGAGGTCGAGCGTCAGGAACAGTCTCTGGAGGCGCTGGAACAACGCTACCGTACCACCTCGCAGCAGGTCGTCCGCGATACGCTGGAGGTGTACCTCACCGCATGGCGCCATTTGCAGGCCCTGCGTGCCGGTGTCGCCATGGTGGAAGACCTCGGCAATATTAAGCGCAAGGTCGATTTGCAAGCCGAGGCCGGTGCCGCCGATATGACCGCGAAAAGCTACGTCGATTCCCGCCTGACCGGCGCTACTCAGCAATTGCTCAAAACGCGCAACGCCTACCGGGAATCGCTCTATCGTCTCGGCTTCCTGCTGCAACAGCA
>QFOU01000057.1 GCA_003241595.1 Pseudomonas fluorescens | reverse complement strand
TTGGTGTTGTCGCCCAGGCCGAGGCCGTCGGCAAAGCCGGCCGCGCAAGCGACAATGTTCTGCAAAAATTCAGACATTTATATTAATCATCTGCAGCCCTTCAGTGGGCACTTGACTGCCTACCTTGAGAGCACCACAAATTTCGACAGTGTACACATCAGGCACCACAGTGACGCGGAAGTTGTCAGTCTGGAAGAGCGTCTTGAGGATGGCACCATTCGGGCCGCTCTTGCTGCCTGCACAGAGAAGTTGTCATGAGCACTGTACAGCAGCAGATGCGGGGCGATATTGGAAAGATCCGTGCGTTCTTGGCGGAGCAGGGAATTCCGGCTGCCGATATTGAGACAGCGAGCGTGAGTGTGAGTGATGCGCAAGCTAATCAGTATAGCAACACTACAGCGAATGCCCGTTTTGTTGTTACGGGCGGTATTACTGTTCGTAGTGCTAATTTAGAAGGAATTGCAAAAGCTAAGAATGCCTTGGATGAGCTGCTGGGGCAGGGAGTGGTTTTGACCAACAGTTACGGCCCGAACTATGCCTTTACCAAGTTAAATGAAACCAAGCTCGATCTGGTAAGCCACGCAACTGCGGAAGCCTATAAAGCTGCTGAACAGTTTGCCAAGGACAGTGGCGCCAAAGTTGGTGGCATTAAGCGTGCAACTCAAGGCAGTGTTCAGGTGCTTGGTCGCGATAGCTTTATGGGTGAGAGCGAACAGGTGAATAAAGTTTTGCGTGTTGTGACGACTGTAGACTATAGTCTCAACTAACCAAGAATCATCAATAAGAAGGATAAGAGGATGATCAAATCCCCCAAATTGACCGGATTTATGTTGGCTGGCGCTGCCCTGCTTGCATCTTCCCTGCCTATGAGCGGACACGCCTGGGGCAGCAAGGAAGATAAGAAGAGCGACGATGCGACCAGTGTTACGTTGAGCGCCGAAGCTCGTCGCGTTGTTCAGCAGGACCGTGTCACTGCTACTCTCGCTATTGAATCCCAAGCTAAAACTTCTCCTGAAGTCCAGACTCAGATCAATACAAAGATGCAAGCCGCGCAGAAGCTTTATAGCGCTGTTGCTAGTGTAAAAGCCAGCACCGGTACTTACAACGTGTACAAGGATTATCCGGCTGAGCCAGCGCCTAAGAAGGATGGTACGCCAGCCTGGACACCGGAAGAGCGTGAGAAGAATGCTTTCTGGCGTGGTAGCCAAGAATTGCAATTGGATGGTGTGAAGAGCGATGAGCTTCTTGGATTGATTGCCAGCCTGCAGAAAGACGGTTTTGCCGTACGTGGTTTGAACTTCTATATGAGTCGTTCAGTCGAGGACAGCGTCAAGGATGAGCTGATCGTTGAAGCTTTGGGGAACATCAAGGTGCGCGCTGAAAACATCAAGAAAGCCTTGGGTGCCAAAGAAATCTTCTACTCGAAGATCGATCTTGCCAACAATGGTGTGCGTTCGATGCCGATGGCGCGTGGTGCTATGATGATGAAGGCTGAAGCTTTTGCTGATGCTGCTGAGGTTCCGGCGCCTGTTGCGGAAGCGGGTGAGACCGAAGTGGTTGTAAATGTTACTGCTGAAGTTAAGTTGAAGTAAGCTAAAAGCGGCTGAAAGGCCGCAGAATTGCTGGGCACGGGGCGTATTCTTGGATAGAATACGCCCCGTGCCTGTTTTGCGTAAATCTAAGCCTGTCATTAAGAAACCAACCGTTGTTGAGACGGGTGTTTTGGCATTGCAAGATATTGAATTGCCATATGAAGTTAAGCGGAGTGCACAGCGGCGCAGAAGCTTTGGTTTTGTGGTGAATGAAGCGGGAACGGTTGTGTTTACGGCCCCGCGCTGGGTGCGTCTGGAGCAGATGATCGAGTTTGCGCAGCGGAAAGAATCCTTTATTCATAAGCGTTTAAAAGAACTTGCTCAAAAACGGGCGGTGGCTGCGGAAAAAGAGCTACACGCCTTGGATTTAGAGGGAAAATATTGCGAATTAACGAGCGATTGGTATCGCAAGGCGGCAAGGCAAATCATGGTGCCGGAGGTTGCCCTCTGGGCGAAGCGGGTTGGTGTTACGGTGGCCAAGGTGAGGATCACGAGTGGGAAAACCGTCTGGGGAAGTTGCAATTCGAATGGTGAGATCAACCTGAGCTGGCGCTTGATGCTGGTGCCTGCGGAATTGCGGGAGTATGTGGTGATCCATGAGCTGTGCCACCGCGTGCACATGAACCATAGCGTGCGTTTTTGGAATTTAGTGGGGAAACACTGCCCGGATTGGGAAAACAAACGGACACGTTTGAATAAGATGGGTGGGGAAATCGGCTGATATTTTGCGATTGACGGCGAATGGGTAAATTGTTAGTTAATTTTTAACTTTACAGTGCTTTGGCGCTCACCGTTTTACTAAAAATTTGGTTTCCTTGGGATACCGGCTTACGAGGGCGGATGAAAGCCCTGAAGTGTGAAGAGGTTGAGGTATCCCGCCCCAATGGCTTTGCAGATTGCCATTAGGGTTTCAGCGCCCCTCTCATACATTCATCGCCCGAAGAGTTCGGGTAAAGAGCTGTTACTCTTTACTCGAACGCAGAAGCCGCACCTTACGGTGCGGCTTCTTGTTATGTGCGGGTTAGGGATTGCTGGTGAGGCTGAGGCGGGATTCGATCGCCTCGAGGCGTTGGCGGAGGCTTGAGTTTTCGGCCTCCAGATCTTTGATGGCCTGAATGAGGGGAACGATGAGGCCCGGGTAGTTCACGCCCAGTGAGTCTGAGATCAGTTCGGTTTGGCCTTGAGCGTTGATGATGGTTTGATCGGGTGCGTCTTCTACCAGCCAGGGCAATACCTTTTGGACATCTTGTGCGATGAGGCCGACTTGCTCTCTTTGCGTGCTGGAGACCGTGCGCCAGTGGTAGGTAACGGGTTCCAGTTGGAGGATATGGCTGAGGCCGTAGGGCGAGGGATGAATGTCCTTTTTAAGGCGGCGGTCGGAACTTGATGACCAGGACGTGCCGCCGTTGCTGAGATATACACCTGCATTGTTATGATTGTAGAGAACGAATGTGTTGTTGCTGTCGGGTCCCATGTACCAGTAATTGCCTGAGGTGCTGTTGGTATTGCGTAGGCGCAGGGGAGTGCCGGTGCCCATGGCGACATCCAGCCCCCATGACGGGTTGGTAATGCCGATGCCGACGTTACCGTTGGTGTTGTTAATGACCATGCGGTCTCCACCCAGATCATCGTAAAAGCGTGTTATGTCGCTTGAGCGATAGATGGCGGCATTACCGCTGGTGCCGTTACGGTCGGCAATGTAGACCCCGCCGGATGTACCGCGCGTAATGAAATTGCCGTCGATATCGAGGGTCATGGTGGGGCTGTTGGTATTGACGCCGATGTTGCCGGTGACACTATCCATATGCCATGCGGTTCTCCACGTGCTGCCATTGTAATAGCCGAAGCCGAGATCGTTGCGTTGGTTGACGTCGCTAAACTGGCCATTGCGCGCGTACATCTGCCAGAGTTTATTGTTTGTTGCATCGGTCAGGAATTCGAGCTGCGACTGGCCGCTGGTTGCCGGCGCATTGCGGATGGAGAGGGTGTTGGAGACGTTGATACCATTGTGCACCGTGATGGTGCCGGTGACCGTCATATTGCCGGTTACTCCAGCCGTTGTGGCGTAGAGATCGGTGGCCAGAACATAGCCTGTTGTGGAGACCCCGTTGGTATGAACCACGCTTGCGGCATGACCAGTGGTAACCATGAGCGTACAGCTGATGATGAGAGTAGTCTTCGATAAAAAGCTCATGGGGGCTGCTTTCTTGTGAAGAGTGGGTAACGACCATCATGTGATGTTTGACATCTTTTTCAAGAGGGACAGGTGAGGATGTGGAAGGGGGTGTGATTTTAAAACCCATATGAAAATCTAGGCTTAGAATATGGTTTTGATGTGGAAAACCGCCATTTCCGGTTAGGAAACGGCGGCTTTGACTTGCGGTGCATGTGCTGCGGAATTCATCTTTTCAAGTGCGAGGATGGCGGGTTTGAAACCGTGTTTTGCTGCTCTCAGATAGTATTCCCGTGCGCGGGTTGGACCGCTGCCTTCGTAGGCGTGGCCCTGCATGTGCAGGTCTCCCATTTCCATGATGGCGATGGTGTGATCGCGCTCGGCAGCCTTTGCGAGATGCTCGAGTGTTTGCAGGTGGCTGTATCGGGCTTTGGCCCAAGGGCCGCGAAACAGTAAAGCGAGCATGTAGCTGGCCGAGACGCTTTTGTACTGCGCCGCGACTTGCAGGTAGCTTTGTGCCACCACTGGATTTACCGGCGTACCGTAACCGTGGAGATGGCAGATGGCGATCATGACGTAGCGATAGGTATCGATGCGTGGTTTGTTCGATTTTGGCTCCAGCCGGTGAAAACATTCGGGGGTGATGTGGCCGTAATGGGCTATGCCTTCGATGAACATTTGCTCGGCCGAAGGATATAATGAGAGGGGCATGCGATGATCCTCCGTGTGATAGCAAACGTGATAAGTTGGATCGTTTGTATACTGTGTGGAGGATTCGGTAAAGGGCGTCATAAAAAATGACCCCCGGAGAGGGGGGTCAAGTCAAAGACCGTTATAGTTACGGTCGCCGGGATACGGAGGACAGGAGATATTTTTGCAAATCACTGCCTGACCTTACCGTTGCCGGGCATCTCGCCTTCTTGGAGGGCGATGTAAACGGGAATTGTTAGGGCGATTATATACGAAATAGACGGATATGGCTAGGCGCCCTTAAAATGGCGGTGGGCGGCGAGAATAAGGCCGGTGCCGACGGAGGTGAGTTGATCGCCCAGAATGATGTTGGACTCGGGCAGGGCGGCACGGATGGTGGCTTGCACCAGCGGCATGGCGGAGGGGCCGCCGGTGACGAAGACCGTATTGAGTTGGGCGGGGGTAATACCCGCTATGGCCAGAGTTTGGTGAATGGATTCGGTGAGCGTGGTGAGCCACCCGTTAATGGCGGTGGCGAGTGCTTCCGAACTGAGGTGCAGGGCGAGGTCGCGTTCGATCCAGTTGAGGTTGAGTGTGGTGGTGTCGTTACTGCTAAGGTTGATCTTGGCGGCTTCGACATCGAACATCAGGTGGTGTCCGGCGCGATCTTCGAGCAGTGTGAGAAGGCGTTCCACCTTTTTCGGTTCCATTGCTTCTTGTGCCAATAGTTGGCGGACTTCGTGCAGGGTGTTCTTTTCATACATGCGGTGGATGCGGTGCCATGTGGTGAGTTGGGTATAGTAACCGGCGGGGACGGTAAGGCCTTTGGTGGTACCATCTGGCCCCATTAGCAAAGTGCCGTGGCCGAAGGTGGGCATGACCTCGGCCAGTGCAAACGCCTGATCGATCATGGCGCCGCCGAGGCGGAGGCCGTGGGTGGCGAGGATATCGTTGCTACGGTCGGCCCCATTGTCTGCATTGGCGGCGTGGGTGGGGCCGAGGCGCATGATGGTGAAGTCTCCGGTACCGCCGCCGATGTCGATAATGAGGGCGAGTTCGTCGGACTTAAGTGTGTGTTCGTAGTGGTAGGCGGCGGCGAGGGGTTCGGCCATGAAGGTCAGGTGCTTGATACCAAGTGAGGCTACGACCTCGCGCAGTTGGGCTTCGGCAATGCTGTCGGCCTCTGGCTGGTTGGTGAGGAAGTGCACCGGGCGGCCCAGCATGAGGTGGGTGACGGGGGTGCCGAGTTCGGCCTCCGCCTTGCTGAGCAGCCAGCGGATGTAGGAGGCGATGATCTCGCGGAAGGTGACCGACTGGAAGCCGATTTGCGTGGCTTCGGTAAACAGTTGGGTGCCGAGCACGCCTTTGAGGCCGCGCATGAAGCGGCCGTTGTCTCCGGACGAGTACGCGGCGATGGCGGCGTTGCCGGAGAGGGGGTTGGTTTTACCGGCTTCGAAGAAGAGGGCGGTGGGGACGGCTTTTTTGCCAGCTTCCGGTGAGAGCAGGGTGGGCTTGCCGTTGCTCATGATGCCGACGGTGGAGTTGGAGGTACCGAAGTCGATGGCGGCGATGGTGGTCATGTGCATGGCTTTCAATTTGTTAACTACCCCTTGGACAGGGGCGGCAGGCTATAGGAGGTTTGTGAGTTTGACAATTGGGGCAGATCACAATTTTTTTTATAAAAAAACCGCCCCCTGTTGGGAGCGGTTTTGGCGGTTAAGCATCTACTACGATTGCAGCAGTTGCAGGTTACCAGCCGATTGCTTGTTGCTACGCTGGTCTTGAACCAGTTCGAAGCTAATGCGCTGATTGTCCTTCAGGCGATCCAGACCGGCTTGCTGAATAGCGGTGATGTGGACGAACACGTCTTTGTCCTGACCGTCGGGTTTGATGAAGCCGAAGCCCTTTTTCGCATCGAACCATTTAACGGTGCCGTTAAGGCGGGATTGGTTATCCATTGGGTAGTTACAGTACATTATTGCATCTGGCCCTGCACGCCGTGTACGGGGCCGCAATCAGCTTGTGGCCGCTTGCTGGTTGATACGCTTGCACGGAAAATTATATGCGTCAAAGGTTTATTGATTTGGCTCTGAAAAAACGGAGCGGAGCATTCAAGGTTTTTACCACGCGGCCTGCGGGGGGAGGGACATGAGAATGGCGTCGATATTTCCGCCGGAAAGCAAGCCGAAACGGGTGCCGCGATCGTACATGAGATTGAATTCGGCATAGCGGCCGCGTTTGAGAAGTTGGCTGTGACGCTCGGCTTCGGTGAAGGGTGTATCTTTACGGGTTTCGACCAGGGGAAGATAGGATTGGAGGAAGGATTGTCCGATGTTTTGCGTGAAGGCGAATGTCTCTTCGGGACGATCTTCCAGATAATCGTAAAAAATGCCACCCACGCCGCGTGCTTCGTTGCGGTGGGGAATGAAGAAGTAATCGTCGCACCATTTGCGGAAGTCTTGGTACGCCGTGGGACCGTAGGTATTGCAGGCGGCTTGCAGTGTGTCGTGGAAGTGCTGGGTATCGTTTTGGTAGGGAAGGGCCGGAGTGAGATCGGCGCCACCACCAAACCAGCCGCGCGAGGTTTCGATACGGCGGACGTTCATGTGCACGCCCGGCACATGCGGGTTAGCGGGGTGGCAGACGAGGCTGACGCCGGAAGCCCAGAACCGGCCTTCGCTTTCGACCGCGCCGGGAATCTCTTTACGGAAGTGCTCGGGGAAGGTGCCGTGCACGCAGCTGAAGTTCACGCCCATCTTTTCGAACACTTCGCCACGAATGAGAGCGGTGATGCCGCCGCCTTGCAGCATGGCGCCCGGCTCTTTTTCCCATGGTTTTACGACGAACTGTACGTTCGGTTCGAACCGTTGGAATGAGGCGATAATGTTGGTTTGCAGCCCGCGGAAATAGGATTCTGCCTGTTGCGCGAGCGGGGTGGGGGCCGTCATGTTCCCGTTGTATCACGAAAAACCCGATTGGAAATGGGGAAAAAAGAGGACTTAAGTTTCTGGCGTGAGGGGCTAGCGAATATTGGCGCAGATTGCATAGGCTCTTACCGATGCGGAAGTATAGGGCCCTGAGAAATAACAGTTATAGACGTTGGTTCCTGGAGATGCGTTTTGAACCGCGATGGTGCCGCCGGCGACAGTGATGACATCGCAACCTCCACCCGTGACGCGTTTGGTGCCACTACAGGTGGCGCTGCAACCAAGCCCGCCGCCGCCGCTGCAGGTGTTGGTGATGGTTTCCCATCCCATCGAAATATTGCCGGTGCCGATATCGAGACGTTCGGATGGGTCTGTTATGCCAATGCCGACGTTACCGTTTGTTAACACGCGCAGGCGTTCGGCATTATTCGTACCAATTGCTAACGGGAAATTAGCGTATGAACCCATGTAAAAAGCGCCGTTTGAGGGGGTGTCGGCGGACATGCCTCCGCGTACGCCCGAGGTGGTGCCGTGTACATGAACTGTAGTGTTGGAAGTGTCGGCGATTGCTAGTGAGTAATTGGGTGTGGCGCCAATGCCGACTTTACCGCTGAAATAGCCGTTGGTGCTGGAGACGCCGCTGCTACCGAATGTGTTTTGGGCATGTGCGATCAGGGGCAAAGCCAATAATGCAGCGGCCATAAAAAACAGGGCCGAGTATGGCAAAGCAAAGTGTTTTTCGTTTTTCATGTCGAGAGCGTTTTTTTAACCTTTGAGGAAACTAATATAACTAAGGATGCGTGCGTTTGTATTCTTCGAATTCAGCGCGAAGTTTATCATTTTCTTCTTTAAGCTGTTGAATGGCCTTGATAGCGGGAGCGATGAGGGCTGTATAGTCGATTGACTCGGTTTTTCGTTCGTCGGTGGCGACCGAGACCAGCTCTGGCATGACCTCTTTCACCTCTTGGGCGATGAAACCGTACTTGGTGGATGTGCCCAGTTGCTTATCGTTCCAGCGGTAGCTGACGGGGCGCAGTTGCATGAGTTTGTTAAGAGCTATCTGTCCTTCCAGCGACTTGATGTCGTGCTTGAGGCGTTTGTCGGAGCGCTGGCTGAGACCGGAGTAATAGATGCTGGAAATTGTCATATCCCACCCCTGAATGTTGCAGTCCCATCCGTTGGGGCAGTCGTTATTGCGGTGATACATGAGAAGGGTGCCGCTGCTGTCAATGGTGATGTCCGGTATGCTGGTTGTGCCGGAGTGACGACCGAAGTACAAGGCTCCTGAGTTTTGCACGATAGAGCGGTGTGTGACGCTGTTGGAAATATACGAGTTGGTGAGCAGGATGCCGGTACCATTCCATGTGGTTGCCGAGATGCGGCCGAGACCAATATTGCCTTGCGGGATAGCTGTAGTACCAAAGGTTTGAGTACCTGAGATTTCGAGCGGTGCGACGGGAGAGGTCACGCCGATACCGACGTTGCCGGTGTTGTCTTTGACGATGATACCGGTTTCGGAGGTGTTACCCAGCAAGATATCGCGGTTACCCATGGAA
>QFOU01000056.1 GCA_003241595.1 Pseudomonas fluorescens | reverse complement strand
CACCACACCAACATCGGCGCCGGCACCATCACCGCCAACTACAATCACAAAACCCACGCCAAGGCCAAAACAGTGATTGGTAACGAGGCCAGCATCGGCAGTAACAGCGTCCTTGTCGCTCCCGTCACACTCGGCAACGGTGCCTACACCGGCGCCAGCACCACGGTGCGCAAGTCGGTGGAAGACCACACGCTGGTATTCACCTCACCCGACCTCATCACCAAAACCGGCTACACCAAGTAAGCCGCACACACACCAAAGGCCCTTAGGGGCCTTCCTTTTTGCCCGAATCCCTATCAAGCTAACTTGCCTTGCACATCATTTGCCTTCAAAATGATGACAACAAAAAGAAGCAGCACATGAAGCTCGAACTCATCACCCACACTCCCAAAGGGGCGTCTAAAGGCAACCTGCTCTTCGTCCACGGTATCTGCACCGGCGCCTGGATCTGGGACGAACACTTCCTCCCCTTCTTCGCGCAACACGGCTACACCGCCCACGCGGTCAGCCTGCGCGGCCACGGCCAGTCAGAAGGCGCGCAAAACCTACCCTTCTACACCCTCCAGCATTACACGACCGATCTTCACAATACGTTGGATAAACTCGGCACCGATAAACCCCTCACCCTCATCGGCCACTCACTCGGCGGCGCCGTCGTGCAAAGCGTCCTGCAAACCGGCGGCAAGGTGCACGCGGCAGCCCTTATGGCGTCCGTACCGCCATGGGGCTTGGCCCACGCCGCATGGCGCATGGCGATTAGCACACCCCTGCTCTTCCATGAGGTCACCAAGATGCAAACCCTCGGCATCGAGTCCACCAACCCACAAACCCTCCGCGAAGGCCTCTTCTCCCCCGACGCCCCCGCGAGCGTCCTCACCAATTTCGAAAGCAAGGTCCAGAACGAATCCCGCGTCATCGGTGCGGAATTGCAGGGCCTCCGCCCCTTCGCGCCGATGCCGTGGCAAGCACCTAAAATGGGTATCTTCGGCGCCGCAAATGATAAATTTATCCCCGCCGACGAAGTGCTGCGCACCGCGACCTATTACGGAACCGAAGCCCACATCATCGCCAATATGGCCCACAGCATGATGCTCGACACCCGCTGGCCCGCCGCCGCCGAATCCCTCCTCACATGGCTAGAATCCTAAATCCCCCAAAATAATCCGGCAAAAAGCGCCATTCTCACCCCAACAAAACTCTATCTACGAAGAAGAAGCCCCGGCGCGTGAGGCTCAAAGGATCATCCCAGTGCTTTTCCGAGTCGCGCAGTGTACATACTCGTACATAAGCGGCTCGGAAAAGTGCTGGGGGGGGCCGTTTGAGTCCACGCCTTGCCCCACATCGAAGATGTGCTATACAACACACCGGTGCGCCCGTAGCTCAGTGGATAGAGCATCAGCCTTCTAAGCTGTTGGTCGCAGGTTCGATTCCTGCTGGGCGCGCCATTCTACATCCCCCATCTGCCCCCCTCGCTCACCCCTTCACTTCTACCGCTCTGTTTTTCGTAAAAAACACCCACGTTATCAAGGGCCCTCGCCCACTGCCCATTTCCACCGCACACCGCTATCTTTACCCCCTGATAACGTCTAAAATTCCGCGGATAATAAGGAGAAATCACATGTGCGGTATCGTTGGCGTAGTCGGTAACCCCCAAGCCCAAAACATCGTCCTCACCGGCCTGCAACGGCTGGAATACCGCGGCTACGATAGCGCCGGGATCGCTCTCCTCAACGCCTCCGGCCACACCCAGACAATTCGCGCCACAGGCAAACTTAAAGCATTGATTGATGAAGTAAATTCCATCAATCCAGAAGCCTCCACAACTGCCATCGGACACACCCGTTGGGCAACTCACGGCGCCCCAACAACCGCAAACGCCCACCCCCATAGCGGCACACTCGGCAACAATAAACTCGCCGTCGTCCACAACGGAATTATTGAGAACTATCAAGAACTTCGCAGCGAATTCACTCAACTCGGCGCAAAATTCCTCTCCGAAACCGACACCGAAACCATCCCCTACGCCATCGCCAACGCGCTCAACCACAGCGCCGATACGATCGAGCAAGCCGTTCAATCGGCGAGCAAAAAATTCCGTGGTAGCTTCGCCTTCGTCGCGATGAAAGAGGGCCAACCGAATAGCCTCACAGCAACCCGCCGCGGTGCCCCTCTCTGCATCGGCCTCGGCGATAATGCAAATTACTTCGCATCCGACCCGCTCGCCCTCGCCGGAATCACAAGCGAGTTCATATTCTTAGACGATGATGACGTAGCAACAATCACTCCCACTCAGATCACCGTCATTGATGCTCAAGGTCGCAAAGCAGAGCGTCCCGTTAAAACACTTGACCTCTCCACCGATCTCGCCGGCAAACAAGGCTTTAAACACTTTATGTTAAAGGAAATTCACGACCAACCCGCCGTGGTCAGTCATATCCTGCAAACCTATACAACTGCCGACTCCCTGCAACCTGCACTCCCCCTCGGCAATATCAATCTCGCAGGGGTTACCTACATTAACATTATCGCCTGTGGTACAGCCTCTTACGCAGCGATGGTCGGTAAATATTACATCGAGCAATTCGCCCGCGTACCCGTAAATGTCGAAGTCGCTTCCGAATTCCGTTACCGCAATCCCCCTTATCCTCCCGGTGGACTCTTCATTGCAGTCTCTCAATCCGGTGAAACCGCCGACACACTAGCTGCACTTGAACACGCGAAAGCCGCAGGTCAACACATCCTCGTTTTCACTAATGTTGCAACAAGTAGCATGGCTCGTGCTGCAGATGCTGTAGTAGATCTTATGGCAGGACGAGAAATCGCCGTAGCCAGCACCAAGGCTTTCACAGCCATGATGTCAACACTCGCTCTATTCTCACTCCAGCTTGCGAGCGCGCGCGGCCTTCCCGCTAAAGAGATATCTCAACATATTAGCGCACTACGCACACTCCCGAACCACATTACAAGTCAACTCGCCTCAACAAAACCCTTAGAAGGCTTAGTAGAGCAGCTCACTCCCGCATCCAGCATGCTTTATCTGGGTCGCGGCGCACTTGCCCCTATCGCATTCGAAGGCGCACTTAAAATTAAGGAGATTGCCTATATCCATGCCGAAGCCTACGCAAGTGGCGAAATGAAGCACGGCCCCATCGCCTTAGTGGATAAAAACCTCCCCGTGGTAAACCTTGCCACCTCCACCGATGGCCTCTTCGAAAAAACTGTGAGTAATCTTAAAGAGGTTGAAGCCCGTCATGGTCAGGTCATCTTAATCACCGACACCGAAGGATCGGCAAAACTTGACGCCCATACACGCGATAAACTCACCCTTGTAGTAGTTCCAACAGTGCCAGCCTTTATCAGCCCAATGGTCTATACTATACCTCTGCAAATCTTAGCCTACCTCACCGCAACCGCGAAAGGCACCGACGTCGATCAACCGCGCAATCTCGCAAAGTCTGTGACCGTCGAATAAAAAGGAGCCACTAGGCTCCTTTTTATTAGTTAAACACAGAATCTCCTCCAAAAACCCACCCCTGAGATTCAGCGACAGAAGGCAAGACGTGACGTATTTCTTCAAGCTCACTATCATCAGGACTTACCGAACCACGCCCAGTCAGACTGCAACCCGCCTCCATAGCAAGCTTTGCAAGAATATCCCAAAGCTTCATATCCAAAGTTTCAATCCAAGGGTCACGACCACCCAACAACATGACATGCCCCTCAGGCTCTCCCCAATAAGGAACCCATAACGTAGTCCCTAACCATTCAAACAGAATCTCCAGATCAGGCTTCTCACCAATAAAATCATGATCCTGATGCAAGCGCGGCCCTGGCAACGACTCGATCTGAACTTGGAGTTGAATCAACTCATCCAACAATCCCTGAACGTGTTGCGGCAAACTCTTAGAATTCATCATAAGCACCCCCTAGATACGCTCTTTATCAACCCACAAGCTTGGTGGCCTCAAAACGGTTCTCAGCCATCCCCCTAAAACAACTGCCCCCGCCAACATGATACCTCCTGTCACGTCCATAGCCTTTCCTCCTTATTGTTAATAATTAGACTGAAGCAACGCGTACATTCGCACTTGTAGAAGCCATTTCCATCGGCGCTTCGTTCAAAGCCCAACCAAAACCGATCCACCCGAGAGTTACACCAACCCACGCCGCAACGAACACCTGTGTCATCATCTTGTCTTTCTTATATTTACTCTGTGTTTTTAAATAAAAAGCATCGCTAGCCCCTGCAGCAGGAACGCAACTTACCCTTTAATAACGTTGGTTTATCTAAACCCGGTGAACAACGGTTGTAACCGTGCCCCAGATCTTGAAACTCTGTTCAGGCCCAACCTTGATCACCGGATAACGATCATTCTCCGGCACCAATTCAACCTGACCGTTCTTGCGGCGCAAACGCTTAACCGTAAGGTCACCATCTACAACTGCAATCACAATACTATTCTCCCGCGCTTCAATACTGCGGTCTACAACAAGGATATCCCCCTCATGGATCCCGGCATTCAGCATAGAGTCGCCCTGAACACGTACAAAAAACGTAGTCGCCGGATGGTGCACAACATAACTGTGCAGGTCCAACTTCTCATCACTGTAATCATCAGCCATGGTCGGCATACCAGCCTGAACACGGGAAGTATAAAGAGGCAAACCGCGCCCTTTTAACTCCACAAGCTCCGATACTTCGCTCACCAAACTCACAGGTACCCGCACAGGTACTGTAGGTTCACCAAACTTGCCCGTCCCTTTAGGACGACCAGCTCCGATTCGTTTTCCACCTCGTGTCATGAAGATATATTCGCACAACAATCAAAACCGTCAACAATAATTTTGCACATTTATCAAAAAAAGGGGTAAGCCTCAGCTTACCCCTTTGAATCCAAGCGAATTTACTTCACTTCAACAGCGGTAGCAGTCACTTCCTTGCTTGCCCACCATGGCTTGGAGATCTTGGAAGAAGAAACGCTCTCTTCTTTCTTAACCTCTTCAACCTGCACCTCAGCAACAGGCTTAGCTTCTGCCTTTACAGCTACAGACTTTTCAACCGGCTTGGCAGCAACCTTTTTAGGTTTGGCAGCCTCAACAACACCTTCAGCATGAGGAAGCTCAACACCGGCGTGGAATTCAACACGACGGTTCTCCGCGCGACCAGCTTTGGTCTTGTTGTCACCGACAGGATACAGATCACCATAACCGACGGCACGCATACGATCTTTGGCAACACCATCACGCATCAGGCTGCGCATGGAAGCCTCCGCACGCTGCTGGCTCAACCATTTATTATACAGTGGGCTACCAGTCACGTCAGTGTAGCCAGCCAAAACCATCTTCTCAGCTTCGCATGCCACCATGGCATCACGCACAATCTTCAACTGAGCCTTATGGGCATCGGTAATGTCTGCCTTATCGAAACCAAAGCGCAGAACTTCTTTCTCAGCAGCAGCAATGTTGCAGGCCTTACCAGCTTGAGCTGTCTCAGAAACATCACCCGCAGCAGGCTCAACATTTACAGCGGTCGGAGTAACAACATCCACAGCAAAGGCAACCTTATATTCCTTTGGCAGAACCTGGGTCACATCACTTTCCATTTTGCTGGAAAACTCTTTGTCCTGAACAGTGCCGCTCACCATAACTTCGTTGCCAGAGAATACAACATTGGCCTGCTCCATGTTGGTAATGTGCATCAGCACAGCGCCAACCGCACTACGCCAACCGGCCGGAGCCCCATCTTCAACGCTCAGCTTGGAAGTATCAACATGCTTCTCGCCATAACGATTGCTGGCAATACGGGCCAATACATCGCGGCTGGCTTCATCCGGAACACGGCCTTCAAATGCAATAGCCTCACCATCCTTCACAATGGTCAAACCATAATCCTTGGCAACCTTAACAGGCTTAACCTCAACGGCAGGCTGCTTGATCACTTCGCTGCCAGAAACAACTTCGATCTCTTCACCCGTCACAGCAATATTGTCCTGAACCTTGGCCACACCAAACACGCGGGTCGCAACATTTACGGCACGGGCCTTGGAGTCGGCATCCGGAGCAATACCGGAAAGCACAACATCACGGCCTTCAACATCAATATCTGCCCACAACAGACCCTGTTCTGCCAAACCAGTGGTTACGCGGCCAGCAATATCCTGATCAATACGCGGACTCAACCAGCGCACGCCCTGCACCATGGCGTAAACCAATACAGCCAGTACAGCAGCAGTTAAAAGCAGTCGGCTCATAGTAATGTTATCTCCCTTTAAGTAAGCCTTTGTGTATGCCCGCAGTATGCAAAATTACAGCTTGTATGCAACCCCATGTGCTTAGCAGAACAGCATTTGCTGTAGCCAAAGCCAAAAACAGCTACCCTCTGCGGAAAACGGTCTTCACCCGTCGCACAAACCTACGCTGTAACGAACCCTTATCCGCAGTGCTAAGTTCCCATATCACCTCGCTCAACTTGGCGGCGCCAGAACGTATTTTCTTATCATTTCCCACAATCAAGGCATAACGCCCCTCTTTCCACACTTCAAGGTCGTCCCGAGAATTCCCAATATAATCAAATTTCTTCACGCCCCACCGCGCCACCAAGGCCGCCGCCTTGCGTGGCCCCGTCAGGTTAACATCCGCGCTCTCAGTTCCCACCACTTCATAATCCAAACCTTTGGCTGTCACCGCCCTCTTAACCAAACGGGTCGTGCTACCCGTGACCACAATCACCGTGCGCCCACGCGCCTTCTCATTGGCAATACGCTCCAACACCTGCTCTTCCCACGGCAAAACCGGAACCCAATCATAAGTCTCCGCCACATGCTCCAGCGCTAATTTAAGTGCCGCACGACCTTTCCGGAAATACAACCACAGCAAACGCACCAATAACCAAGGACGCGTCCTAAACACCCAGAACAATGCCTCCCACGTCAAATCGCTCAGGTGCATCGTGCCATCAAAATCCACGATCAGCGGAATCGCCAAATCATCGTCATGGACGCTGGATGAAGCAATGGGGGATTGGGAGGGGGAGCTTGTCATAAAGCCTCCTTATAAGTCGTTTCTGAAAGAAAGACTGGTGCTGCTAGACAGAATTGAACTGTCGACCTCGTCATTACCAATGACGCGCTCTACCCCTGAGCTATAGCAGCGCACGGCGCACTCCTACCTAATATCGCTACCCTTCGTCAATCGGAAAAATGCACCCTGCCCATCAAAACATCATCGCGGCCTTGCCAGAAGAACGCTAAAGCCTTACAAAAAGGGCATGAACACGCCAAATACCGCCCTAAAGACCCCCGCCGAAGCCACGTCCGGCGCCCCCGAAATTTCCGATCTCCGCGCCCAGCGCGAGTTCAAACTTTCCGAATATCTCCGTCGCGGTGGCGAATCCTACCCCAATGGCTTCAAACCGAACGCCACGACAGCCCAACTGTCGGTACAATACGCCGATGCCCAAACGCACAGCCAACAAGCCTTGCATGATAACCCCACACCGGTATTCAAGCTGGCTGGCCGCCTCATGCTGTTCCGCACCTTCGGTAAACTGATTTTCGCCCGCATTCAGGACGCCGCCGGCCAACTGCAGGTGTCCGTCAGCATCGACGCCTCCGGCGCCGAGGTATTCGGCCTGTTCAACGACTGCCTCGATATCGGCGATATCATCGGCGTGGAAGGCCCTCTCTCCCGCACCAACAAGGGCGAACTCACCCTCCAAGTGCAAAAGTTTGAACTCCTCACCAAGGGCCTTCTGCCGCTGCCGGATAAATACCACGGCATGGCCGATGTCGAACAACGCTACCGCCAGCGCTACCTCGATCTCATCACCAGCCCGGAGGTCCGCCACACCTTTGTCACCCGCAGCCGCGCCATTACCGCCATCCGCCGCTTCCTCGATGACAATGGCTTCTTGGAGGTTGAAACTCCGGTCCTGCAACACCAGGCCGGTGGTGCCAGCGCGCGTCCATTCAGCACACACCACAATGCGCTGGATATACCCCTCAACCTGCGTATCGCCCCCGAGCTCTTCCTCAAGCGCATGCTGGTCGGCGGGTTCGAGCGCGTGTACGAACTCTCCCGCAACTTCCGCAACGAAGGCATCAGCATCAAACACAACCCCGAGTTCACCATGCTGGAGTTCTACTGCGCCTACGGCACCCGTGAAGACGCCATGAGCATGATGGAAGATATGCTGCGCCACACGGTACAAGCCGTCAGCGGCAACCATGCGGTACCCTATGGCGAACATGTGATCGATTTCGCACCCGCCTTCCAACGCTACACCATGCGCGATGCGCTGAAGACCTTCGCCGGTTTCACCGATGCCGATCTCGAACACGTCGATAGCTTGGAAGCCGCCGCCAAAGCCAAAGGCGTGCCCACCCCGTCCCCAGTACCGTCTTACGGCGAACTCTTCCAACTCTGCTTCGAAGAACTGGTGGAAAAACAACTCATCCAACCCACCTACATCATGGACTACCCCATCGAAACCTCGCCGCTGGTACGTCAGATCCCCGGCCGCCCAGGCTGGACCCAGCGCGCCGAGCTATATATCGCCGGTCGTGAACATGGTGAGTTCTACTCCGAGCTGAACGACCCGATCGACCAGCGTTCCCGCTTCGAGCGTCAGGTCGAACAAGCCAAAAAAGGCAACGCCGAAGCCATGCCGTTCGACCACGACTTCCTGCAAGCGCTCGAAACCGGCATGCCTCCCGCCTTCGGTGTGGGTCTGGGTATCGACCGCCTCGCCATGCTGCTCTCCAACGCCCCCAGCATCCGCGACGTGATCCTCTTCCCCCTCCTCCGCCCCAAAGCCGAGTAGGGCACTCTCAAAAAGAACGGGGCAACAAGCCCCGCTCTTTTTTAAACCCCAACGCCTAATGCAACATCTTCCGCGTGGCCGGTATATCTTCGGCTGCCAACCGCTCCTCACGCGCATCAGCGTCCTCCTCTCGCGGCAAGGTCTTTACCGGCAAATGCCGCAACACACTGCGCCACAAGGCATAATGCGTAGGGGCTACAGCCATGGCCTTCCCACTTCGCATCAAAGATTCACTCACAAGCACAAGCTCCTGTCCTTCCGGCAACTCCAAAAGCTCAAGCTGTACCGGCTGGATCTGCTGTACCCACATCAGCACCTGCACCGGCGTCACAATACCGTTGTCTTCATCGGTATAAGTAAACATCGGGGCAGCCGCCACACGGTCCAAACTTAACTTATCCAGCTTCAAGCTTTTGGCAAATGCAGGCCCCAATTGATTACGCACAGCCTCGCGCATGGCTTGCGCCATATCTGCCGAACGCCCCATCCCCATACAACTGACCAAACGCGCCCGCGTGTCCCGCCCGTTCGGAGACCGCACAAACACCATCTG
>QFOU01000055.1 GCA_003241595.1 Pseudomonas fluorescens | reverse complement strand
TTCATCTTCTGGAGCTGGGATGAAAACTGGGTTCCCCGCTTCGAACGCATTGGCAATGGCCTTCGCGCGCAAGTCTCATGGGCCAACGGCATCATGCAGAACGAAGCCCGCGGCGGCATTCTCGCCTAATGTCGGCTTCGCATCATGAATATCGGCTACACCTTCACCGATAAAACCTTGCTCCAGCAGGCGCTTACCCATTCCAGCCATTCCGAGCAGAATTACGAACGCCTCGAATTCTTGGGAGACCGCATTCTCGGCGCCGTCATCGGCAGCTGGCTCTACACGGCGTATCCCGAGGCTTCGGAAGGCGAGCTCAGCCGCCGCCATATGGCACTGGTCCGCGAGAGCTGCCTCGTGCAGGTCGCCAAGGCCTGGAACATCGGCCACTCCATCCGCCTCGGCGCTGGAGAACACCTGAAAGACAGCATCCTCGCCGACTGCGTGGAAGCCATCCTCGGCGCCATCTGGGAAGAAGACGGTCTCCCCGCCGCCACTCAGGTCATCGCCATGTCATGGGCACCGTATATCGACGCACCGGATGAAAAAGACCCCAAAACCCACCTGCAAGAAGTCCTGCAAGCAAGCAGCCACCCCCTCCCGGTTTATACCGTAGTGTCCGAGTCCGGCCCCGACCACGACAAATCTTTCGTAGTAGAAGTCTCCACCCCCCTCGGCACCGCCACAGGCCAAGGCCGCAGCAAACAAACCGCCAGCGCCGCCGCCGCCGCCCAACTTATCAAGAATCTCAATCTCTAAATCTCGCACTCTGATGCGGGAAACCGTGCCTTGCGGATAGCTTTTCCAAAAATTCCATTTTTGAGAAAAGCTCCGACCAGGCACCACCTTCACCTCTCGTCTTACGTCCGGTAAATACGAAGCGAAAACCTGCTTTTGTAGGAAACCTTACCAAAACACAAACTTACCACCCGCAAAGGTTGTAAATCCGCCTGTCCACGCCTATAAGGAGGGCATGAACATTCCTATGCCCGCCCCGCTTCCCGCATTGCAAGACATGCGCTGCGGCCTCATCGCCCTCGTCGGCCTGCCCAACGCCGGTAAATCCACGCTCATGAACGCGCTGGTCGGCGAAAAGATCGGTATCATCAGCAACAAGCCCAACACCACACGCGTCACCGTGCGTGGCGTCGTGACTGAAGGCGTCAACCAGATGGTCTTTATGGATACCCCCGGCCTCAACCGTAGCAGCAAAGCGTTCGACCGCCGCCTTGTCCAGCAAGCCACCGGTGCAGCCGTAGAAGCCGACATCCTCGTGCTCTTGTGCGAAGTCGAATCCGGCAAGGGCAAGAACATCACCGGCGGCCTCACCACCGAAATGCGCCAAATGGCGGAAGAAGGCAAAAAGCGCGGCCAAAAGGTCGTTATCCTGCTCACTAAAATTGATAAATTGAAGGACAAGGCCCAACTGCTCCCTACACTCACCGAGCTGAACGAGTGGAACGCCGATGTCATCATCCCCATCGCCGCCATCAAGGCGACCGAAGGCTCGTCCGGCAAGGGCAGTGGGGTAGACCGCGTGATCGCCGAACTCACCAAACTCCTGCCAGAAGGCATGTGGCTGTTCCCGCCGGAGCAAACCACCGATATCCCGCTGCCGCTGCGTCTTGCCGAACTCACCCGCGAGCAGGCCATGCGCCAACTGCACCAGGAAATCCCCTACAACATCGGGGTCATCACCGAAGGTACGGATGAAACGGTCGATCCCGAGAACGGCGAACCCATCACCATCGTCAACCAGCAGATTCTGGTCGCAAAAGAGCAGCACAAGCCGATGGTCTTGGGCAAAAGCGGCCAGATGCTGCAAAAGATCGGCACGTTCTCGCGTCTGGAAATGCAGAAGATCCTCGGCACCCGCGTCCGTCTGGAACTGCACGTCAAAGTCGCCGAACGCTGGCTGGAACGCGAGCAGTGGCTCCGCGAGATGGGCGTCTAGTTTTCACCGTAAAATCAGCCGTATCAGGCCGGTTAACGTGACCCAAAGATCGCACAACATTACCGTGTAAACAAAAAAATCCCCTTCGGGGGATTTTTTTGGGTTGTAATACGGGTTTTCGGATGCTACTTACCTTGCAGAAGCAGCTGGTTTTCCAGCCAAATCCAACCACATCTGAATAATTTTGTTACTTCATCGCTCTACGAAAGGACAAGTAGATGAACCCTAACGAAAACCGTCACGCCACCGAGCGTGCCGTTCCCTCTGTGCGCTCCACTCCCGGTGTACAGCTTAATTCGGCTATGACCGCATATCTTGCCAAGCAAGGCGTCAAACTGGTCAATCCAGACAAAGCCTTCATGTCCATTCCACTTCGACTTTATGTCGAAGTGGAAACCAATGGTCGCGGCAAAAAAATCGATGTGAGATCTCATGCCGATTTCAATGCCGCACCCTATCTGGAGGAAGCCGGCGAGCTGGCTCTCGCAAGCTTCAAGGCGATTCAGCACGTGTTCGATCACTCCAGCACGGGCCACCGCCATAAACTGAAACTGAAGAAGCTGATTGCCGACTTCTGCCTGCAAGACAATGCGCTGGTGCTCGCACAGTCATTCAGCTGCGATGGTCTGCTCAATGGGCTGGAAGCCTCCTGCGGTGCTACGGGTCAACGCTATGCCGATGAAGAGATTCTGCTGCAGGCGCTTCAACCGCAGTTCTGTCTCAAGCGCGCTGCCTGACCTCAGCCCCATATCGTTACTTGCACAAAGCCGGGAGATTCGTCTCCCGGCTTGCTCTTTTTTTGGCGCCGCGCGCCACTCACCCCACTTGCTCAAGCCTCGCCTTCTTTTTTCAGAAAAACCGCTGGTTTTTGAACACACGTCGCCCACTCAAATTCTGCACCGCCTAGACATCTCCACCGGCCTACCGCACACTCTTGCTCATGTTGCGCACTGGCCAGGCCCTTATTCTTGCCGTCAAACCGTTCGGAGAGCGCGATGCTCTGGCCGAGCTGTTCTGTACGGAATTTGGCCGTATCCGTGGTCTCGTAAAGGGCGGAAATACAAAGAAATTAAGCCCGACAGTGCAACCGTTCAACACGGTGAATTACGAGCACTTCCGCCGCCTCGATGGCCAACTGGGCACCCTGACCCTCGAACTGTCCAAAAGCCGCGCCCACATCTGGCTGAGTGCAAAAAGTGGTTCATTTTTAGTGCCTTACCTATCTCAACTGCTCACGCAGCTCCTGCCGGAAGAGCACCCGTACGAAAACCTTGCCACCCGCACGACCAATCTGCTGGAAGGCCCCGCAACATGGCAAGATTCAGTGGCTTACGAGATTTTCCTGCTCGAAACCATCGGCTACGGCCTCCGCCTTCGCCCGGAAGAAGCGGTGGAATGCCCGGAAAACTCAGCCCTCGCCTACGTCTCCCCCGCCAGCGGCCGCGCTGTGCCTATCAATGTCGCGCGCGGTTACGAGTCCCGCCTTCTGCCGCTGCCACACAGCCTCGGCGGGCCAGAGTGCTCAGAATTTAATGATTTTACAGCAGCTTGGAATCTCACTGGCCACTTCATCGAAAAAATCATGCGCGATGCCACCCGCCATAGCGGAACCTTGGAAAGCCGTGCGCGGTTAGCTGCATACTATGCTCGTGCCCACAACTTCGCCCCCAATGTAACCCTTATCCAATCCACTCAAAACCAACCCGATGTATTGGCCGCATAACATGTCAAAAGTATTAAAATTCAGCGCTGTAGCAGTTGTCCTCGGAGGCCTGTTCAGCGTTGCAATCGGAGGAAATCTCATGGCTACCCCACTTCCCAAAAACCAGCAAAACACTAAAACCGCCGTCTTCGCAGGGGGCTGTTTCTGGTGCATGCAAAGCGAATTCGATAGCGAGAAGGGCGTTCTCGAAACCACCGTAGGCTACACAGGCGGTACTAAACCAAATCCTACGTACGAAGAGGTTTCTACCGGTAAAAGCGGCCACCGCGAAGCCATTCAGGTTACTTATGACCCACATATCGTCACGTACCCACGCCTGCTGGAAATATTCTGGAGCAACGTCGATCCGCTCGATGCCAAAGGTCAGTTCTGCGACAAAGGCGAGCAATATAAAGCAGGTATCTATGTAGAAGGCGACGAAGAACGCGCCGCGGCACAAGCCAGCGCAGTCACCATATCTAAAAAGCTGAAACAGCCGGTCGTCACCGATATCCTCACCCGTGCACCATTCTACACGGCCGAAGAATACCACCAAGATTACTACAAAAAATCCGCCGCTCGCTACGCACAATACCGCGCCGGCTGTGGCCGCGACCAACGTCTCGAGCAACTCAAAGAACTCGGCCTAGAAGACCTGATCTAATCAAAAAAGTCCCTGCCGCAAATGCGACAGGGACTTTTCTTTATCGAAATTCAGCAGGCGTTAACGACGAATGCTGGCAAGCTGATTGATGCTCATGGCGACGCTCTTTCGACCGTCACCGCAAGCGCCAGGGCGCATTTCGAAAGCGGCAACACGACCAGAGTCGGTATTGTACGAAATGCCGCCTTCCGGGCGAAGGACGCCCTTGGCGGGAATTACGACGTAGTTGACGTCGAGCATCTTGCCACGGAACTTGTAGCCGTTCACACGCTGCACCGACTTTGCCCACAGGCAGCCGTTAGGGGCTGAACTGTTTTGGAGAAGGATGATACCGCGAGCGATCAGGCTATCCTGACCGGGAACGCCTGCCACGTAAGTGACGTTGGCGCCCACTCCAAGATAGTTCTTGGGGCAATCCAGAATCAGAATGCGCTTCGTGCCGGTATCAAAACCGCCCGAACCGCAACGGCCATTGGAAGGCAATGTGGAATTTCCGCCGACCGAAGCCTGAATGGCCGGTTTGGTTGTGTATTCCTGCCGGATGATCTTCTTTTCATGCTGCTGTTTGGGGGCAGGTGGCTGATAAGAAGTTTTCGCTCCGGCGCCGCCGCCGACAATCCCGACAAGCTGACCGCCGCCTGGAAATTTATTGCAGACAACCTCTGCAGCGCCGGAAACTGTTACGCTTCCGCCGGGGCAATCGATCGTTGCGGTCGGGCCATTGGCGCAGGGATTGGTGGGCCTGCACTTGGCTTCGGCCTCGTCAGAGGAGCCGAAGTATGCGAAGCCGCCGAGCGTCAGAGCAAATGCAGCGAAAGCAAAGCTTTTGAAGTTCATAGTAGTTTTTCCTTCTGAAGGAATGCGCACATCAGGCGCATGTGGAGGGACGAAACGAGTGGAAATTGTAGAACTCGAAAGTATCTACGTTCAGATATAGGCCGAATCTTTATATTTTCAACCTTTGTATGCACAAAAAGGCCCCCCACAGCATAGCTGTGAGGGGTAATCGTTAGAATCCGCCAAGATTAGTGGCGAATTTTGATAAGCTGGTCGATGCTCTTGGCAACGTTTTTAAAACCGTTGCCACAAGCGCCAGGACGCATTTCGAAAGCAGCAACACGACCGGAGTCAGTATTGTACGAAATACCGCCTTCCGGACGAAGCACACCCTTGGCTGGTTTTACGACGTAGTCGACGTCTTGAACCTTGCCACGGAACTTGTATCCGTGGTTCACACGTTCAATCGCCTTCGGCCACAGGCAGCCATTGGGGGCTGAACTGTTCTGAAGAAGAATGAGGCCGTGGGCAATCAGTCGATCTTGATCGGGAACGCCCTCAACGTAAGAAACGTTGGCGCCGACACCCAAATAGTTCTTGGGGCAATCAAGGATCAGAATGCGTTTGGTGCCAGCATTGAAAGCACCAGAACCGCAGCGGTCAGCAGCTTCAGCAGAAGAAACCGAACCGAGCGATACCAGAGCAGCAACAACAGCAGTAGCAGCAAAAGCAACGAGCTTAGCAAACATGAAGATATTCCTTCAAAACGGCGCCGCAGCGCACAGGACAAAAAAGGGACCAAAGATGAGTTGGTCCCCACAGAGACCATTCTCTTAATATTCATATGGCCCGCCACTCAAACCACCTCACCTCAAACCTGACATTTCCCTGACCAGCCCCCATGGCCAATGCCCCTCAAATCCGCCATAATCAACGCCAATAAAGAAGGCCAGTCAAAGGGAGTTTCAACCTCATGCAAGCAGTTACTATCGGCGCAGGAAGCGTCCAAAAAGTCCAGTTTGGCAACAACTTGCCGTTGGTCATTATCGCCGGCACTTGCGCGATTGAATCTCGCGAAACAACTCTTAAAACAGCCTCTCATCTGGCTAAGGTTTGCCAAAACCTGGGCATTGGGCTCATTTATAAAGGCAGCTTCGATAAAGCCAATCGCACCAGCGCTGGTGGCAAACGAGGTTCGGGCCTGGAGGAAGGCTTGGGTATCCTCTCCGAAGTCCGCAGTTTGGAAGGCTTGCCCGTTCTCACCGACGTCCACGAGACTATTCAGGTCGAACAAGTCTACGAAACTGTCGACATCGCACAGATCCCTGCATTCTTGGCCCGCCAAACAGACCTTCTGATCGCCTGCGGTAAAGCAGCAGCGAGAACAGCAGGGAAGGGAGTTAATATTAAAAAGGGGCAGTTCATGGCTCCTGCCGATATGGGGCCCGCCAGCGCTAAGGTTGTCGCCAGCGGCACCGAAAATATCCTGCTGACAGAGCGTGGCACAACTTTCGGTTATGGAGACTTGGTTGTAGATATGCGTGGTCTGCCCACTATGGCTTCTACAGGCTTCCCGGTCGTGTTCGATGTTACACACAGCATCATGCAACCTAGTGGTAAAGGTGATAGCTCTACAGGTAAGCGTGAGTTCGCAGCGCCCCTCGCACGCGCCGCTGTAGCTACCGGAATTCAGGGATTATTCCTCGAAACACACCCCGATCCAGCCACCGCCATTTCCGACCGCGATACCCAACTACCCTTGGCAAGCATCGAGTCCTTCCTATATCCTTTGGTGGAATTGCACAAACGCGTGCAAGACCTCGCACAACGCTAAAAAGAGTAGAGCTTCTTCCGTGCCAATTATTCTTGTCGGAAAGTGGAAACAACGCTTAAAACCCTTGGTTCTTCCTGGGCTTGTGGCTTTGCTTTTGCTTTATACTGGAGATCAATTGCTAACTGGAGAACGCGGTATTGTTACTTGGCGTGTAATGAAAGGTCAGTTGGCCGATCTGAATGAAGAAGTGAATGAGATCAAAGACGATATTGCGCGTTTGGAACGACACATCGTACGTCTTCGTGGCGTAGGTAAAGGCGGCCCAGATCCAGACTTTGTTGATGAGCTTGTGCGTCGTGAACTTGGCTATCTTCGTTCTGGTGATGAAGTAATTTTTCTGCCTTCTGTCTCTTCCACAGGTCTTACCAAATAACTTAAATTGGCGGTATTCCGCCGAATGGGCCTAGTCATACACTGGGCATGAGTATAAAGGTGAGGGGCTGAATAAGCGCTTTTCAACGTAAAACCTAGGGAGCAGAAGGGGCAACCTTCTGTCGCACCATGAAACTTTCGAAACAACCATCTCAAAGCTCATTCAAAGGGCTGGAGCAGACAGTCACGTCCGTAGCACTCACATGGGGAGTAACCAAAGGCGCTACTATCGTTTTTGGTGGTATCGGATCTCTCCTTTTCGCCGCTCTTTACTGGGCCGGATACGAGGCATTTATCGAAAAACTTCCGCTCCGAAGCCTTGTAACCCACGCAGGTCTGCAGATTTCGTTGCTGGCTGGCTTTGTGATGGGGCTTCTGGTCGCGAGACTTCTTTATAAGCGGAATAATATTCGCATCGTTTAAAGTTAACGTATTGCGTAAACAAAAGGGGCCGGTAATACCGGCCCCGATTTCATTGAGTCAACCTAGTGGTTGTTTTGCTCAAGGGTGTGTACCGTCAGGCCGAGTTCTACCAGAACGGTACCGCCGTTGGCTGCAACGTAGCTGGCGTAGTCATGGCCGCCCTGGCTTACGTTATCACCACGGGTCAGGTCACCGTTCAGAGTGATTTCGTCAACAGCGTCACCCTTGATGGTCAGGATGCCGTTATCCGACATGCCCAGCACATCATTGATGTTCAGGGTCAGCTTGTCAGCACCATTGTTGGCCAGATCAATATGCTCAACGCTGTGCACATTGTCATGGCTGATAACAATGTCCGAAGCAGTCAGCACCTTGAGGGTGTCTGCACCTTGGCCGCCGTCAATGGTGTCGGCTGCCGAGCTGTAGATCAGGATATCGTTATTCGCGGTACCGGTCAGGTGGCCGTTGCTGTTGTTGGTATAGAACACGCTACCAGCATTCAGGGTCGAACCATCTTCCTTCACAACAGTACCAACGCGGTCGATGTAAGCATCGCCGTATTGGATGCTGGTACCAGTGCTGGTCAGGTTGATCGCCACGATACCGAAGTGATCGAGAGTAAACAGCTCGTCGGCTTGGCCGATACCATCACCGTTCACATCAAGCCACAGGCGCAGTTGGCTCCAGTTAGCATCGTTCGAATCAACAACACCGTCGTGGTTGCTGTCTTCAAGGCGGGCTAGCTCGGTAAAGCCGTCAACACCCGGACCACCGAAGACTTCGTTGATACCGTCAATGGTGCCGTTGCCGTTACGGTCAATAGCCAGAATGGCGTCATCAGAGCCGTTAACCCAAGAAGTCCATTCGGCAAAGCCATCGCCGTTAAGGTCAAAGTGAGCGGTGCTCTGCGAGCGCATAGCAATGCTGATACCGTCGCCGTTGAGGTCGATGACCAGCGGGCAGTCGCCGCCGCCGCCACCACCGCCGCCGCCGCCGTCATTACCGCCGCCGCCCCAGGTTTGACCAGCAGCTACGTTAACGGTTACGGTTGCATGAGAGATGGCACCGCGGGAGTCACGGATTTCGTAAACGAAGCTCGTGGTGTAAGCAACGTTGGTAGAACCAGCCACGTAGGTGATGGTGCCGTTGCCTTCTACACGTACAGAACCAATGCTAGGGCCACTAACGATACCGGTTACCCAGAACGCATCGCCTTGCGGGTCGTAGTCGTTAGCAAGGACATTGATGTTCACGCTACCGCGGCTACCAACGGATGCCCAGTCATTTTGAGCGACAACGTTGTTGCTGTCGGCTTCAATATTAACGTGGACAGTGGCTTGAGAGGTCGCGCCGTACTGGTCGGTAATCTCGTACACGATAGTTGCGTTACCAGCGTCGCGGGTACCGTTTTCGTAACGGATCTGACCGTTCTCAATACGGGCGCTACCGCCGCCGTTGACGCTGACGATACGGGTGATGCTGAAAGCATCGCCTTGTGGGTCGTAGTCGTTGGCAATCGCGTTAACCAGAATGCTGTTCACATCGCGCGGCATGGTGACGTAGTCGTCAACCGCTACAACGTTGTTAACATCGGCTTCGATCTTGACTGTGATAGTGGCGGTGTCTTTAGCACCATACTGGTCGGTGATCTCGTAAACG
>QFOU01000054.1 GCA_003241595.1 Pseudomonas fluorescens | reverse complement strand
AGACATTCGGTCCATGTCATCACAACGGCACATCAGAATATAAAGGGCCATCACGGCCTCCCTAAAACGAGGAGTGATCTCTGAGAGCCCCGCGCATCCGCAGGGCTCTCTTGTCTCGGAATACGCCGACCTTAGCTGGCTTTTTGCAAAGGGGCCGGAGCCGGAACGATCTCCGCCACTCCAAACCAGCTGGTCAGCATCCACGCCAGCATCACCTGCCGCGTGGCCACGGGCACAGCCTGGCTCTGCACGGGCGACGACATGCCGACGATCACCGCCGCACGACGCATCTGCCGGTCGGCCACTGCGTCACTCCAGCGGAGGGTGTAGGCCCTCCCGCGCACATGGTGCTCGGTCATCACAATGCCGCTGCCGTCAGGCAGATCCACGACCGTAATGTCGTCGGAAAAATGGTAGCCCATCAGCAGGGCGGCCATGGCATGGAATTCCGCCGGCAATTCCGGCACGGCATCAATGTCGGGAAAGGCTTTGAAGTACCCGTCGCTCATCAGCTGTTCATAGGTTAAAATAGGGAAACGTGGCATGGACTTCGGCATAATCGCCTCCAGAAGATGGTGTCAAAACAACATCCCGATAAGTATACCGTATGGGCACAAAGTCAACAAAAAAGCCCCGGTTGTGCCGGGGCTTTTTTGTGCAATAGAAACCAGAAGCGTTAAGAGAAGAACCACTGGTAGTGGGCGACAAGGCTTGTGGCCAGCACGTACACCACAACAACAAGAACACCGATCGCAACAAGGTTTTGACCCTGATACCATTTGAGGGGAGGTAAAGGGGCTGCCTTGCGGGAACGTTTGATCGGTGTGGCCCGCGCTGTGCTCGCCTCCTCATGCGCGGTCGCGTGCGGAAAGGTTGGCAAGGCCTGTGCACGCGCCCATGTACGGGCGCGCAACGCCTCTATATCGGCTTCCAACTGCGGAAACGCGGTCGGTCGACGCGACGGAGACACGGTGTGGTACGGCACTTCCAAACGCATATAAGCTTTTGGCGCGGGCGGAGATGCTTCCCTGTTCACAACAGGCGGAAGTCCACGGCTGCGGTCTGCCAGCTTGGCGTGTAAAGCCTTTATGCGGTTCTCAAGGGCCGGAAAACGTGTAGGGGGACAAGACGTGGATTCATCATCTGCCACGGGGTCATCCTTTCAGGGGTAAGAGAAAAAAGCGATTCACAAGATGATCTAAGTGTATGCAAAAACAGGCATGTGCGCCAATGAAAATTGAGAGCGCGTACAGGCGCACGCCCAAAACAGAGCAATAACGAAATCTTACCACGCACATCCCAAGCCTTGCCAAACCTGTCCGAAATGTGAAATGCAGGTGGCATGACCACCCACCAACCGATCCGCACCTGCGTCGCTACCGGCAAAAAACTGCCGCAGAACGAACTTGTGCGCTTTGTGAATGTGGGCGGCGTCCCCACGCCCGAACGGTGTCTTGGCCCTCACCGTGCCGCAGGCCGCGGCGTCTATATCCAGCCGAATGCGCAGGCTCTGGCCATGGCCATCAAGAAAAAAGCCTTCGCTCACCGGCTCAAAACCAACCGCCCGCCGTTAACGTGGGAAGAGATTGAACCTTTGCTTCAATCCCTTCCTCCACAAAGCTAAACCCGTCCCCGCCGTTCAACCCTTGACATAAGGGCGTTTTAGGCGCTAAAAGCGGCAGAATTTTAAGGAAATTGTACCCATGTCCGATACACCGCAAACACCCAAGAAGACCCTCACCATCGGCGGGGGTACGCTCAGCGTGGGGTCTACGCCCGCGCCGCGTAGCGGTGGAGCTGTGTCGGTAGAAGTACGCCGTCGCCGTTTCGATGCCCCGTCGGCATTGAATAACAACGTGCCGTCCGCCACCACCGCCACGTCGGAAGAAATGCAGCGCCGCATGGCCGCTCTGCAAGCTGCTCAAAGCGCCGAAGCCCAAAAGCAGTCCGAAATGCAGGACGCCCTCCGCCGCGCCACCCAATTGCAGGAAGACCGCGTCAAGCAGGCCTCCCAACGCGCTCAGGAAGAGGAAGAGGCCCGTAAGGCCGCTGCCGAAGCCGCCGCCAAGGCCGCGCAAGAACGTGCCGCCAACCGCGCCGGTTCCGGTGCCGGTGGTGTCCAGAGCGGTACCATCGCCAGCGCAGGCGCCGGCCGTACCGTCGATAGCAAGAGCTTCACCGCGACAAAAACCGTCAGCTCCGATGACGCCCGCAAGCGTACCTCGTCCGGCAACGGTGCCGGTGGCAAGCCGGAAGGCCGCGATCTCAACAGCAAGCGCGGTCGTAACGCGTATCTGGAAGAACTGGCCGACCGCCAGCGCGCCAACTCCGGTGGCCGCCGCCGCCGTGGCCCCCGTGGCGAAACGTCCGACATGCAGTCCTCCGGCCCCGCCGAGAAGGTCTTCCGCGATGTCGTGATCCCCGAATTCATCACCGTGGCCGAACTCGCCGCCCGCATGACCGAAAAGGCCGCCGACGTGGTCAAGAAGCTGATGGGCATGGGCGAATTCGTGACCGCCAACCAAACCATCGACCAATCCACCGCCGAAGTGATCGTCAGCGAATTCGGACACACCCCGATCCTCGCCGACACCACCAGCATCGAAGATACGCTGCTGGAAGGTGCCGACAGTGCCGACGAACTGGTGACCCGTCCCCCGATCGTTACCGTCATGGGCCACGTGGACCACGGGAAAACCACCCTGCTCGACAGCCTGCGCAAGGCCAACGTCGTCAAGGGTGAAGCCGGTGGTATCACCCAGCACATCGGTGCTTACCAGGTTAAAGCGCCCTCGGGCCGCCTCATCACCTTCCTCGATACGCCGGGCCACGCCGCGTTTACCGCCATGCGTGCACGCGGCGCCAAGGTCACCGATGTGGTGATTCTGGTGGTCGCCGCCGACGACGGTATCATGCCGCAAACCATCGAAGCCATTCAGCACGCCCGCGCGGCGGAAGTGCCGATCGTGGTCGCCCTCAACAAGATGGATAAGCCGGGCGTCAACCCCGCCAAGGTGAAGAACGACCTTCTCACGCAGGATGTCGTTATCGAAGAATTCGGCGGTAACGTACCCTGCGTACCCGTCTCCGGTCTCACCGGCATGGGCCTCGGCGAACTCGAAGAGATCGTCCTCTTGCAAGCCGACGTCCTCGATCTCAAGGCCAACCCCGACCGTCGCGCCGATGGTACGGTGGTGGAAGCCCGCCTCGATAAAGGCCGCGGCCCTGTCGCCACCGTGGTGGTCAGCCGTGGTACCCTTAAAGTGGGCGATATCCTCGTCGCAGGTCAGTTCTGGGGCCGCGTGCGCGGTCTGGTGAACGACCGTGGCCAGAACGTGAAGGAAGCCGGCCCCTCCATGCCAGTGGAAATTCTCGGTCTGCAAGGGGTGCCCTCCGCAGGTGACCAGTTCATCGTCACCGAGAACGAGCGCGTGGCCAAGGATGCCGCCGCCGAGCGCGAACGCAACGAGCGTGAACGCGCGCAGGCCGCCCGTAAGATGACGCTGGAAAACCTGATGGAGAAGATGGCCGCCGAAGGTCAGAAAGACCTCAACGTCATCATCAAGGCCGACGTTCAGGGCTCCACCGAAGCCATCGCCTTCGCGCTGGATCAACTCAATGCCGACCAGTCGCAGGTCAAGGTCAAGGTCATTACCTCGGCCGTGGGTGTGATCACCGAGAACGACGTGAACTTGGCCTCCACCGCAGGTGCACTGGTCGTGGGCTTCAATGTCCGCGCCGATGCCACCGCGCGCGAAGTGGCCGACCGCAACGGCATCGAACTCCGCTACTACAGCATCATCTATAATCTTGTGGACGACATCAAGGCGGCCATGTCCGGCTTGCTCGCCCCGTCGCAGGTGGAAGAGATCACCGGCCAGGCCGAGATCCGCGCCATCTTCACCTTCGAACGCACCAAGATCGCCGGCTGTATGGTTACCGATGGCAAGCTTTCGCGCGGCAGCAAGATCCGCATCCTGCGCGATGGTAAGGTCATCCACACCGGCGAGCTCGCGAGCATTCGCCGCGGCAAGGATGATGTGAAGGACGTCAACTCCGGCTTCGAGTGCGGGATGACGTTTGCCAACTACACCGACTTCAAGGAAGGCGATGTGGTCGAAGGCTTCCTCTTCAAGGAAGTCAAACGCACCATCGACGACCTGAAAAACGCCGCCGCTAAAGCCAACAGCTAAGGCCAACGCCCAACAAAAAGAGCCGCAGCACCCGCTGCGGCTCTTTTATATGTGTTACGGTAATTCAAGCGCCGGCAATCCCTCGACCCATCCTTGATGCAATGCGGTTTTCAGCAACAAGCCTTCCAACCCCGCCATCTTCGCCCAGTCGTCCACCAACGGCATATGTGGTGCCCGCAACGCGTCGGGCACGCACACCATCGCCACATTCCGGCACACCATGAACACCTGATACACAATGGTCTCCTGTGCCGCGTAACTGAACAACGCCTGCAACTTCAACTCGGGCGGGGCCGGAATATTGTCATGAAAGCCAAACCCCAGCGCTACACCCTGAATCAGGTCGCAGAAGGGGTGCCGCGGCTCCTGCCAGATGGCCGCCACCCGCTCATGGTGCTCCGCCAACCCGCGCAACATCAACCCCAGCAGTGGATGATACACGTCGGGATTGTCATACACGCCGCGCATCAAGGCTTCATCCCGCAAATAGCCGAGCAACTCGTCCTTGTGGTGACATTCTTCCGGCAAAGCCTCGCCCTTCAAAGAGCGAAGCAGCCGGTCCGGCGTTCCGCATTTCAGACACATTCGCATCTCCATCCAAACGAGAAAACAAGATATGTATACTCATTAACCCATCGCTCACATTCGCGCAAGAGAGCGAGGAGGGCGCAAGGAAAACCTAAGTTAAATCAGTGGCCCTCGCATACTTGCCCCACAAACCGGTATGAAAACCCCAACAATATCAAACCCCGCCGCTCACCTGAGCGACACCGTTTTCCCTTGACTTTTCAGCAAATTACACCTATAATGCATCTATTCAATCGCCAAATATCCCACCAATTCAAGCCTTTCTCCCATGAAGAACATGACCCCGCGCCAGAACAAGGTTGCCAACGAAGTCCAGCACATCGCCGCCATGGCTCTTGTCCAGGGCCGCATTCCGTCCACGCTGCCGCTGTCGCGCATTACCATTATTGATACGTGGATTTCGGCCGATCTCCGCCTTGCGCGCTTCTACATCCAAACGCCGAATGAACTGAACACCGAAGAATTCTTCCGCGAATTGAACGCGCAACTCGCTAAACCCATGCGCAAACACATCGCCTCCAACCTCGCCACCAAGTACGTGCCGGATGTCCAGTTCTTCCGCGCCGAAGACGAGCGCAGCTACCCCACCGCCCAACCCAAGGCATAACCCGCGTGACCGTCCAACCGGCCACCACGGTCCACGGCTTTTACGTGGTGTATAAACCCGTGGGCCCATCGTCCGCAGGCATTACCAATCGCGTCAAGTGGCTTCTCAAAAAACAGTGCGGCCAACCCAAGGGCATTAAGATCGGCCATGGCGGCACGTTAGATCCGCTTGCCGATGGTCTCCTACCTGTCGGTGTGGGGAAGGGGACAAAACAGCTTCAAATGCTGTTGGATGGCCCTAAAACCTATACCTTCACTCTCACCTTTGGCACCCAAACTACTACCGACGACGCCGAAGGCGAGCCTGTCGCCCATTCTGACCATCGCCCCACCGAAGCCGACCTCCGCGCCATCCTCCCCCAATTCACCGGCCCCATCACGCAAACCCCACCGGCATTCTCCGCCCTCAAGATCAACGGCCAGCGTGCGTATGCGCTAGCAAGGGCGGGGGAAGAGGTCGTCATGCAACCTCGCTCCGTCACCATTCACGCCCTCAACCTGCTGGAATTCCAGGGTGAATCCTGCTTGTTGGAGGCATCGGTCAGCAAAGGCACCTATATCCGCAGCCTCGCGCGCGATATCGCCATAGCCCTCGGTACCGTCGGTCATGTCACCACGCTTACCCGCACCGGCCATGGCCCGTTCACACTTTCTCAGTCAGTTAGCTACCAAACGCTTGACAACGCCCTCCAATCCGGCGATATGCACACCTATCTACTCCCCCTGCTGGACGTATCCCCGGCAGAATAAGGGATTCTTATTAAGGATTACGGAATAGAAAGACATTCACATGTCCATCACCGCTAAGCGTAAAGCTGAACTGGTTAAGCAATTCGCCCGCGTCGAAAACGACACCGGCTCCCCCGAAGTTCAAGTTGCCATCCTCTCCGAGCGTATCCGCAACCTCACCGAGCACTTCAAGTCCCACAAGCAAGACCACCACGGCCGTCGCGGTCTGCTGGCTCTGGTTGCCAACCGCCGCAGCCTGCTCGACTACCTGAAGGGCAAGGACGCCTCCCGCTACAAAACCCTGATCGAAGCCCTCGGCCTCCGCAAGTAAGGCATATCTTCAAAAACACCCCGCGTTAGCGGGGTGTTTTTTGATGAGGCAAACCTATCCCTGCGAAGGCCGGGATCCGCGAACTGCCCAAACAAAAAACCCGCCAACCGGCGGGATTTTCATATCCGATCCTAATTCATGAACTTCTTGTTCCAGGTGGCACTCTGTAACTCGGCGCTCGGTGGCGCAAAGAAGAAGCCCTGACCAAAATCAATACCCATATTGCGCAACGCGACCATCGCAGCTTCATGCTCAACCATTTCAGCCACGGTCGAAATGTTCTTCTGCTTGGCCACATCTGCCAGCGCTTTCACAAAGGCTTGGTCATCATCGTTCTGGTGCAGGTTCCGTACAAAGCTACCGTCGATCTTGATGAAATCGAGCTCCAATTGGCGAATGTAATTGAAGCTGGAATACCCCACACCACAGTCATCCAGCGCAAAACCGGCGCCCAGTTCACGCATGTCGCTCATGAAGGTTTTCACCAACTGTAAATCGCGCAGCAGGGCGGTTTCGGTAATTTCAAACACAAGGCTCTTCGGCGGCAACTTGGCGTTCTTGAGTGTCTGCTTGAGGCTCTCGGTAAACGCGGTGTCATCAAAGGTCTTCCCAGAAAGGTTGACGCTCAAATGCACCTTGCGGCCTTGGCTATGCCACAGCTGGAGCATATCAATGGCACGCATCGTCACCAGCGTATCGATCTTGCTCACCAACCCAAACTCTTCGGCCGTGGCAATGAATTTACCGGGCACAATCAGGTTGCCCTCGCGGTCGATCAAACGTACCAACACTTCATAATGCTCACTGCTGTCGGTCACAGCCGGGCCACCCAGCGGAACGATCGGCTGGTAGTACAACACAAGGCGGGTTTTATGGTTGGTCAAACACTCGTTCAGCAACTCCACCCATTCCATCTGGCCATTGGCTGAATTGGTCGCGATCTGCTCAGGGTCATGACGCTCAATACGGTGAGGACCGCGCACTTTCGCACGTTCAAGAGCGCCCAAGGCCAGTGCCAGCAATTGGTCGGCATTGTCGGCATCGTTAGGATACATGGCCAAGCCACCTGAGACATTCAGGGTAATGCTATTACCATTCTCCGTGCTCATGGGGCGGCTGGAAAGGGTGGCCTGCAAGCGCTCGATACGACCATCAACATCTTCAGGGCGTACATCGCGCAGCATAACGGCAAACTGGTCGCCATCTAAGCGGGAGACGATATCGCCGGTACGCACATTGTCTTTCAAGATCTGGGCAAGGTGGATCAGTAATTTGTCCCCCACTTGGTGGCCATAGGTCTGGTTTACATATGCAAAGCGGTCAATATCCAGCAAGAGCAATGCGCCCGTACGCTTTTCGCGTTTGGCAGCGCGTAGGGTACGCACCATTTCGTCTTGGCACCGCTGGCGGTTCATTACACCGGTCAGTGTATCGTGGTTCACAAGGTAATAGATCTGATCGGTCGCAGCCTTCATGCTGCTGACGTCGCGAGCCACACCACGGAAACCTCGCAATGTACCGGCGCTATCCACAACGGGCATACCACTTACATTCCAGCAAATGCGGCTGCCATAGGGGTCTTGGCTCCAGTAATCGCGGTCATGGAAGGGGCGGGGGTTTTGTGCAAGCTCTGCAAAGTCATCTTCAATGCGCAGGCGCTCTTCTTCCAAAAAGCAATTCGCCATGGGGGTACCGGCTGTGGCGCCGCTGGCCGGGCGCTTGCGCGAGCTGCTGAACACAAGTTTCAGGTCGGTATCGACTTCCCACAACCAATCGGCAAACAAGTCAGCCATATCACGGAAACGGTCTTCCGCCATGTCATACAGACCTTGCAACTTGGCGCGCTGGGCACGCAGATTCTGCATTTCCAGCGCCAGCATCAGCGCATCGGCCATAACAATCGGACCGAGTAAATTGGTGGAAATACCAATGGGGTGACCGTTCTGGTGGCCCAGATCAATAACACCACGGCTGTCAGAGACGATCATGTTGATGATGTGGTCGAGCTTGCCGGCATTTGAAAGCCAGTTTTCCAGGTCATTACTTGCGGCATTGGCGCAGATCACAACGATGCTGGGCTGGGGAAAAGCCTTTTCAGCAAGGGCGCGCACGTCCTCGAATGTTGCCGCTGTGGGGATATCATCTGTGCTCCATTGCCCACCACCGGCACGGATGAAATCGCGCACGCGTGACGCGGTTTCATTCGTACCGACAATAATAATCTGGGCCAAGGCCAACGCTTTATTCATCATAAGTCCTTATCTTCTTGCGCAATAGCCATTTTCAGCCATGTGCTGACAGCGTATTGTCCGAACATACGGCAGGGGAATCAAGTCCAACGGGTGCAACTTACGCGGGTAACGTGTTTCTTGTGGTATTGTTGCATCAAGAAAAAGGGGCCTTGTTGCCCCCTTTTTGTAAAAAAACGATGAAAATATCTTTATTTCACAATTACATTCGGTCCTTTAGCGCGGGCTTCCGCCAGTTTCTGGTCAATCAGGTATAGTAAGCCCGCCATATCCGTGGCAGCGGGGTCGTGGCTTTCCACAATGCCGCCAACCAATGTCATATGGGCGGGGCCGGTGCTCAGGTCGTATGTTTTATCAACCGACTTGCGAATGCGCTCACCCAAAATAAGCGCGCCTTTAGCATCGGTTTCCGGCAGTAGGCAGATGATAGTCCGCTCGCCAGTGCGGCCGGGGCTATCGCTGTCGCGCACGTACTTACGCACCACACGGGCCGTTTCCGCCATCATCAGATTCAGATCTTCTTGGGCAAGGTGCTTGAGATCAGGATTGTGGCTGTACGGGTCAATTTCCAACGCGAGTACGGCAAACGGGTTATCGTAACGTTGGGCGCGGTGCAGTTCTTTTTCCAGTAAGTGGAACAGGTAGCGGCGGCTGAACAACTGTGTCACTTCGTCATACGCCATCAGCTCGCGCAAGTAACGTACAGCGGTTTCCAAGGCCTTGCCGCTGCGCTCAAGCGTGATCACCAAGTCAGTAATCTTCGCCATTTCCT
>QFOU01000053.1 GCA_003241595.1 Pseudomonas fluorescens | reverse complement strand
AACGGCTTGCGAGGTCGCCAATGAAGGCCTGTTTCTGGGTACGATCCATAGAGGAATCTCCAGTTGATTCATGTTGTTTGCGCGCCCCATGCGGGCAAACACACCATTCTGAATGCGGAAAATACGGCACGAAATGTGCTGTAATTTGCCCCTCGGTTGGAGATTAAGCCCTGAAAATACGATGTATTTTCATAAAGTGGGCACCAACGGTCTTCAGGTGTTAGGGGCTATATAGAGAGACTATAGGGGGATGTAAAGCGTTAAACGCTGAAATATTGGAAAAACCCTTAGAAAAAAACCACCCGCATTTGGACTGCGGGCGGCGCTTTTGAGAGGCTCCCCAATAGTGCGGGGCCTGCTGCAAAGCTGTTCATCCCATCGACTCTGGCCAGAACAGCCCTACAATTATTAGGATAACAATGACTTCAAAAACGAAGACACGCACTCCTTCTACTTTATGTAAACGCCACGAGGCGCTTACATACAACCCTGTGTAGTAAATTTTGTTCCCTCCACAAAAAAGCCGCACGGCGTGCGGCTTGGAAATTGGTGCCCCCAACGTTGGGGCAGATGCGGGCTGGCTACTTGCCTTGGGATGCCCACTTGTCAGATTATTGATTTTATTAAGTGGCTTAACCATCTACGAGGCATAGCCGTTAACGATTTCCGCAGCATAATGTTGAGCGCCGCGAAGATGCTCCGCACCGTTTAATGCGCAGGCAGACTAAAGGTTCCGTAGGTGTTTATCTTTTTTTACACTCTACAAACCCTATTAAAAAAGCCCGCCTTACGGCGGGCTTTAGCACATCTTCAGCTTACAGGCTGGAGAGGTCTACGCGGATAGCCGGGGACTGAGTGCTGCAGATTGCGAGCTTCAGCATGTAGTTACCCTTGGCACCGGTCGGCTTGGCGGCCTTCACAGCGTCGACCAGCGCACGTACGTTGGCGGCGAGCTTGCCGGCGGAGAAGCTACGCTTACCAACACCGGCGTGGATGATACCAGCTTTTTCAACCTTGAACTCGATCAGACCGGCCTTAACGTCCTTAACAGCCTTGGCTGCGTTGGGAGTTACGGTACCGAGCTTCGGGTTCGGCATCAGGCCCTTGGGGCCGAGGATGCGGGCGATCTTACCGAGTTGCGCCATGCAGTCGGGGGTGGCGATCACGCGGTCGAAGATGATGTTGCCAGCTTCGACTTGAGCGATCAGGTCTTCCAGACCGACGATGTCGGCACCGGCAGCCTTGGCTTCTTCAGCAGCAGCGCCCTTGGCGAACACAGCCACACGAACGGTCTTACCGTTACCGTGCGGCAGGGATACTACGCCACGCACCATTTGGTCGTTATACTTGGGATCTACGCCAAGGCTCAGAGCGATGTCGACGGATTCATCGAACTTAGCGGCAGGCATGGAAGCCAGCAGCTTGATGGCGTCTTCGAGGCTGTGGGCCTTGAGGCGGTCGAACTCCGGGAAAACCTTCTTCGGCTTGGCGGAGGTCAGTTTGGTAGAGGACTTTTTAGTAGCCATAGTAGTGCTCCTTCTTAGTCAACTACAGTCAGGCCCATAGAGCGGGCGCTGCCTTCAATAATCTTGGTGGCGGCTTCGATGCTTTCAGCATTGAGGTCTACCATCTTGGCTTGGGCGATCTTAGCCACTTCAGCGCGCTTAACCTGACCGATCGGAACGTTCGGGGTTTTTGCGCCCTTTTGGATCTTGGCGGCTTGCATCAGGTACCAGCTGGCCGGCGGGGTCTTCAGCTCGAAGGTGAAGGTACGGTCGGCGTAGGCGGTGATGATGACAGGAATCGGGGTGCCAGCGGCGAACTTCGGCGGCTGGGTAGCAGCATTGAAGGCCTTGCAGAATTCCATAATGTTAAGACCCTTCTGGCCCAGTGCGGGACCGACCGGAGGGGCGGGGTTGGCGGCGCCAGCTGGAACTTGCAGCTTGACGAAGCCAGCGATTTTCTTAGCCATAGCTAATTTCCTCGTTGGTTTGATTCAACTCCTACACCTCCTTGACCACACGCATAGATGCGCGCGCGGGGCGTAGTGAGGGCGATATAGGCCGTGGACAAGAGAGTGTCAAGCTGTTGATTGCATAAGACAGGGCTACCATGCCAATGCCTGAATGTCCGGCATGGTGGTTGCCAGCCTTGTGCGCCCCTCTATAATACCTTCAACATGGCTTTATACATAAGCACACAGAACAAGAACTGAGTTAACGGAAGAAAGCAGCTATCATGGCTTGGAGTTTGGTTTTTCTAGCGGAAATGTGGCGCGTACGCTGGCGCTTTGGTCTTCCTATGGCAATTGGCGCCCTGACAGCGGCGGCCTACACAGGAATTGTGCCCCCCACTTACGAGGCCCGCGCCTTACTGCAAGTACAGAGCGAAAACGCCCGCGCACCGCTTTTACGTAATATTGATGCGACCGGACAATCACAGGCACTGTTCCAAGTTCTGACCGAGCCACAACTGCTGGCCGACACCGGTACCGACGCCAAACGCGTTTTAGAGCGTGACGACGTGACGTTACGTGTCATCAACAACCAGTTGATGGCGGTTGGCTACAAGAGCCATAATCCCAATGGCTTGGAAGATGTTGTGAACGGCCTTGCCTTCAACTTCATTCAAGCCCTGCTCGCCCCCGAGCGCATGCGTATTGAACAGCTGATCTCGCAAGGCCAGCAGGAAATGAAGGAACTGAGCGGCCGTCTGGCGACCAGCGATGGTGCCGACGCTATTACCCGCAATGAGCTTGAAGCCCGTCAGGCCAAGTTACAAGCTGACATCGTGCAGATGCAGAGTGATCTGCGCCAAGTGAATATGGCCTTTGGCCGCCATGGCAGCCAAGCCCTGGTGTGGTTTGCCGAGCCTGCCAGCCTTGTGCCACCGAGCGAAGGCTTGCCGCGCCTGCTTTCCAACATGCTGCTAGGCTTGTTGATTGGTGCACTTTACGGCTGGGCTGTTTATGAGTTACCGCGCCGCAAGCGTCATATCGTTCTGGATGGCGAGCAAAGCGCCAATGCCAGTGCCATGCCTCTGGTTGGCATGCTGCCATGGTTGGGACGCTTGAAGATCAGCCACAAGGGCCTTCATGTAATAGCTCAAGGCAAGCAGCTTAAACCCTCGGAATTTGGGGAGCTTGGTCGCTTACACCGCACGATGGTACGCAACCTGCGCGGCCCACTTGTATTGGTTGGTGTGAGCGGCAGCGAAGGCACCTCCAGCCTTGCCCTGTTACTTGCCGAGCGCACCGCAACCCAAGGCAAGAGCGTTGCCCTTGTTGACCTGAACCTAAAGAACCGCACTCTGAGCCAGTGGCTTGGCCTTGGCGACGGGAACTGGGAACTGCCCGCCAAGAGTGCCAAGACCAAAGGCCGTTGGGATGCCCTACATGTGGTACCGGGTTACGAAAACTTACGCGTGCTAGCTGCTCCGCGTCATCCTGAGACACTCAGTAAACTGGGTGAAGCTGGCGGATTGCCTGCATTGTTTGAAAAGCTCAGTGAAGTGGCGGAGATCGTGATCGTAGATGCCAGCCCGCTGGCTGCCGTTAACCGCGGTAACGTGGACGCAGTTTCAGTCGCCACCGCCAGCGCACGTACCGTCTTACTGGCGCAAGCCGGCGTGACCAAGGCCAGCGATTTGAAACGTGCTGCCGACACTCTGCTGCTGGTGGGCGCACCTTTGATGGGTGTTGTTCTCAACCAGCAGTTCAGCCTGAGCCGCCGCCAACTGCTGGGTCAACTGGCCGACCGCATCGGCAAGCTCGTTCCCTCACTCGGACGCAAGCTGCGCAAGGCATCTGTCTCTGCCAAGTTGGACTAATCCCGAGAACTTAAAAGGCCCTTTGAGGGCCTTTTTTTTTGCGAGAAATGCGTTAGTTGCCGCTGCCTGGTTTCTCGGAGAACATGGGGCGTTTGTCTTCGGCCGATTCGTCGGCGAATTCTTCTGCGCCGGCCATCGGGCCTTTGCTTTCGGTAATATTCGGCCAGAGCGCGCTGTAGCGCTGGTTGAGATCGGCCCAGTGGCGCTCGCCGGAGGTCAGCTCTTCATCCGATTTAATGGCTTCGATGGGACATTCCGGCTCGCATACGCCGCAGTCGATACATTCATCGGGGTTAATGACCAGCATGTTCTCGCCTTCGTAGAAACAGCTAACGGGGCAGACCTCTGCACAATCGGTATAGCGGCACTTAATGCACTTTCCGGTAACGACAAACGGCATAAGCCTCTCCTTTACTTCATCAATCCAGCCATGGCGTAGATGGCGACTTTCAACACCCATCCCTTATGCTGAATTATGCCAGTTGGCAACACTAGCCTGCACTGGTTGCACAGAACCCCCTGCGAACCGCGCGACTTGGCTGATTTTTCAGGTTAGATTGCCCCTAACAATGAAACGACAACACCTTACCGGCGTGGTTTATGCGTGGGCTTTGACTACCACGCTTTTTGGCGTTGTAGCTCCGTTTTCGTCGGCACACGCTTCGTCTGAACTCTTCCCCAGCACTGAGGTTACAGTGCGCTACGAGCCATTCCAATGGATTCAAAAACGCTTTTTTGAGAAATCTTCCGCTCAAGCCATTGAAACTGAAGTTGCGCCGGTGGCTGCCCAAGTGAACGACATAACTCTTCAGTTGGATGCGATTGAGCCAGCGGCTGGTGGTGGAGGCGGGCATGGCGAACCTGAGGCGACGAGTGAGCATGGCGAAAAGAAGAGTCATACCGGCAAAGTACTTTCTGGCCCCCCTCCCCTGCCGAACGTGACCATTGGTGGCAAACCCGTGGTGAGTTATGCCGCCAGTATCGCCAAGGATGTGGCAGATACCACCCCCGCCGGACTTAAGGACAGCTCAACGATGACCTATTTGGGGCGTCGCTTCAATGTGACCCCTTACGTTCACAGCCCCACCCGCGGGCCACACGATGCCAAGATCAAGGTTTTGGAATTTGTTGATCTCTCGTGCGGACAGTGCATGCCGGAGCTCGGCAAGATCGATGCCGCGCTACTGCCATATGCCAGCACTACGCTGGTTACTTCCATCCACGCCCCTACTGCGCGTTTTCAGGACACCAACATGCAGGCTTTCTATGGCAAGATCGCGGCACGTGGCGGGGTGTTCTGGAAATATCGTGACAACCTCATCCAGTACTCGCCGCAGGACTCGGCGGCTATTTTTGACGAGCTTATCAAGAGCGGTATGGAACTCGGTGAAGCCCGCACCCTGATGCTGAATGATGCGCGCCGTTTTTATCGTGAGCTTGATGCGGACTCCCTCTTGGCACGCAGCTTTGGTGTAAGTAAGCCACCTATCTTATTCGTTAACGGCATACGTGTTGGCGATGGAGGGATTCCGCTTGAGAAACTCAGCGACATCATGAAGTATGTGAGCGAGCGTATTGAACGCGGACTTGCCGAGCCACCCCAGTAAGCGCGCGCCCATGAACAACTCTCTTCGCCACGCCATTACCAGCTTCCACGAGCAGCTTGAGCGTCGCCAGCAAGAGCGCAGAACCGAGCGCATCGCAAAAACCTGCGCCGAACACCAGATCGAGGATGCACCCATCCAGATGGTACCACTGCATGTCAGTCCGGATGTGCGCGCCTTCTTCAACCGCGTATCCGACTCTGTTAACCTTGACCGTGACCGGTATCTCACCGAGATGCCCACACCTATATTACAAGGACCCGTTACAGATCTTTCCAGTATCGAAGACGGGCATGAAGCCGCCATGCTGGCCAAAGCCAGTATATCGCCCAGCGTGCATATGCTGAACCTGTGGGACCAGTGGCAGCGCCATGAAAAAATCATTCCGAATACGGCGGCGGACACCTTAACCGGTCAGAATATCTGCGCAGCCCTGCTACTGGCCGAAGTGAACTACCTTATGCAGGACAGCAGCCAGCGCTCGGCCATGGCAGCCAGCCTGCTGATGAAGGTTAAGCAATCGGTACAAGCTTTTATTGACGGGCGCACGAATGATGCGGTGACCTTACTCAAAAACGCCCTGCACAACGATCCACACAACCACAGCATCCTGATGATCCTCAGTCAGATTATGTACTGGCTAGCCGCCCGTGGCGTGCAGAACGTATTGCCGGAAGCCCGCGATTACGCACAGCGCAGCACCATTTTCAGCGAAAAGCACCAGCCCTCGCAAATGGCGTTCTACCGCTATACGGCGATTGTTACCGAACGCAGTGTGGGTGCGGAACGCGCACTGGAGTGGCTGCGCGAAACCGGCGCCCTCGATATCAGCAATATGACTGAGAAAAACTCCGGCATCATGGCTGAACGGGGAATGTACCTGCGCTGCTGGTATATCTTCTCCACCATTCCGGCAGAGCTTTGGCAAGAGCAAGACTTGAAAGCGATCAAAGGCCTTGTGACCAAGGTTATCGGTGGTGCGGCTGTTTATATGATGTGGTTGCGCGCCCCGTTACTGGCTCTGGCAAGCCTCAGCAAAACGCCTCCGCCTATCGTGGAAGAGATCGAGCGTTACCTCCAGACCTCCATGCGTATCCATGCCACCCATGCTGCCGCCCTCAAACAGCTCCCCCTCCAGAGCAGCGACAAGAACTGGATCTTGCGCGTACGCTTTTTAGCGGCGGTTGTTCAGGTTGCTCCCATCCCCACCTTTGACCAAGTTGCCTGTCAACTGGCTTTGGATGGCCAAAGCTGGAATGAAGGTGGTAGCCCCGACCCGGAATTGCGGGCAACACTCGGGCTGCGTGAAATCGGCTATTGGCGCTTGTGGGCACTGGTTTTGACGCCGTTCAAGGATATTCGTCAGCCCTATCTCCTTCCCGCCGAAGAAACCGTGGCGGATGGCGACATGCTCGCCAGCTGCGATGAGTTGCTCAACATGCTGATCAGTGTTGAGCGTGGAATGATTAAGGCCCACCTGTGGGATGACCTGAAGCCCTGGCTAGTACGCTGGCAAATGGAGCACCTACTGGCCGCCAGCACTGGCAGCAACAAACCACGCTCACGGTTTGCGCCCAGCCTTGCCCCCTACACCAGCCTGTACCGCATTTGGCAAGACCCGTCCACGGCCAGCTTTTTGCCTAGTGAGATCATCATTGAAAACGCCCGCCGCGGTGCGTTTGCCAGCATGTTTGAAGTTGTGGCCGCGTTTGAGGGTGGCAACCGTCTTATCAACGACCCCGTGCATGGATTGATAGCCAGCCAAAAGCGTGCACTCACCGCGGCAAACCGCTATAATCCGCGTAAATTCAAAACGGTTTCGGCTGAATTTGGCGACACGCCGGGTGGTACCTTGCTGATTTTGTTGCTTCCGCTGGGTATCATCGGCCTGATCTGCGCGATATTCATGTTCAGCGCCAATATCGGGCAGGCGCTGGGACTGACGCTCGCTTTGGCAGGGATTGCCGGCGTGGTGGCCCTGAACGTGAAGAAGTAACCAAGGATGTATTGTTTTCAGGAAAGTGTTGACAGTTTGTACCCGCTTGCGGTAGAGGCTGGAGCATTCGACAGCAAAGGGCTGTCCACAGGACTATGACAACAGGCCAATAGGCCACAAAACAGGACAGGGTACACACCATGGCAAAGCGCGGCGGTAACAGCATTTTCATCAAGATGGTGAGCACAGCCACCAAGGCTGACGGCAAAAAGACCGGCTACTTCTATGTAACCCGCAAGAACCCGAAGAGCCCGAACACCACTGAGAAGCTCGAAATGCGTCGTTACGACCCGGTCGTTCGTCAGCACGTCATCTTCAAAGAAGAAAAGATGAAGTAGTTTGTCGCCTGTTTTTAAGCGCCCCGAGGGGGCGCTTTTGTTAGGCACATAGCGGACGGCGGCCTTTTTCCTAGAGTTCTAAAGTGAGTAGGACGGGAATATGGTCGGACGGTTGGGGCTTGGTGCGTTCGTCTTGGTCGTGCATCACGGATTTGACATGCGGGACGAGTGGCGGACTGACGAAGAGATAGTCGATGCGCGCGCCGGCCTTGGGATTGCGGGCGTAGGTACGGTAGTCGTACCACGAGTACACATCGGCCTCCTGACTCACGAGGCGGAAGCTGTCAGAGAGGCTATTTGTGCTCATGAGGCGGGCCAGCCATTCCTGCTCTTGCGGCGTAAACAGGACGTGTTTAACAGCCTTTTCTGGATTGATGATATCGCGGGCTTCGGCAGAGATGTTGAAGTCTCCACAGATCACCAGTTTAGGGTGTGATTGAAGGGCCGAGGAGAGATAGCGGTTAAGATGGCTATAGAACTCTTCCTTGAATGCAAACTTCTCGCTGGTGGGCGATTCTCCATTCGGCACGTACGCGCTAATTACACGCACCCCTTGAACAGTGGCTGCGATAAGGCGCGTTTGGCTGCTGAAAATCTCGGGCAAGCCTTCGGCCGCAAAGCCATTCGTGACATCATTCAGCGGATGGCGGCTAATGAGTGCCACGCCGTTATAGGATTTCTGGCCGTGAACTGCGAGGTGGTAACCGCGCTGGGCAAAGGCTTCGGCAGGGAAGAGCGTATCTTCGACCTTGGTTTCCTGAAGGCACAGCACGTCGGGCTGATGAGCTTCCAGCCATTCCAAAACGTGAGCCATGCGTGTACGAAGACTGTTGACGTTCCAGGTGGCGACTTTTAAGACTTGAGACATGACCCACCCTACCAAACCCTTGCCCCTTACGGGAGATGTTTTGCAAACGATTCTGGCAGAGATGCTGCCCGGGGCCGATGTAAGCCTGCGCGATGACACACATAAGCATCTTGAGCACAACGAGATGGTCGACCACCATGGCGCACACTTTTTTGTACGGATCGTTTGGCACGGATTTGAGGGCCAGAGCCGTATTGCACGGCATCGCACGGTCCATGACAAGCTTATGACATACTGGAATGATAAGCAGATCCATTCGCTCAGCCTCAGATTGATGACACCAGAAGAGGCGCCTCTCTAGCGGCTTAGCCGTTATCTGTTAGACTGCACACATGGCGTCTGACGGTCCAAAAAACATAATAAAAACCATAAACTTGTGGACGCCACGAGTCTTGATTTTGTGCGCCATATGGGGTTTTGCTGTATTTTTATGGAGCAGCTTTAGTGCCATAAGCACCCAACAATTTTTGAAACACGAACAGCACTACGCCATGGCCGTCAAGGGTGCGGCAGAAAGCTGGCTTAACAATGCCTCTGCCAGTCTTGGCCGGTTAGCCGCTGACGAACGCATGGGTGCGGGTGCCATTCTGCCCAGTGGCGTTGAAAGCCTACCAATCCAACGTGTGCTGTATGAATTCTCGTATCTTACCCGCAAGCCTGAAGTGTATGTGTTCGACCTGTTGCGTAATCGTGTTGGCAAGACCGCCGGGGCCTCGAACCTTGATGACAACATTATGGACGTGCTTTCTGACATTGATGACGACCAACCGCATATGCTGGTGGGCATGGGCATGCGCAATGGACAGATACTGCTGTTACGCAAAGTGAATGCCCCTCTACCGCTCAAGTTGTATGTCGGGATTCCGGTAGACCCCAGTGCGTTAGGCAACACCATGCCTGTACTCCCTGCTAAATATAAGCGTACGGTTGGTTTGGCGATTGCCCATACCCGCGGTTGGATGGCGTGGGACGGTGGAACGACATTTACAGAGAATGAATCTCTGGCGAGCGCAGTATCTTCCAAAAACGCATATGCGGTTCGTCCTTCCAGCATGACAACCCTTACGCCTCTTGACGGGTGGGCGGGCGCGGTATTGACCGTAGAAGGGCCTGCCGCGATTTCGGGTACCCGCATTCTCCCGCATCTGCTGGTTTTACTGTGGGCGTTGTGCATGAGTGCACTTGTCCTCTTCCATGGTACCCAAGCTTCGCAGCGCATGAAATCGGCACTTTTACCCCTAGTGGGGCCATTTGAAGATATGCTCGCACAGACCGGGCGCGCAGCTGGCAACTTCTTCTCCGGCTTTATTTCGGAATGGAAGCGGGCCAACGACGACTCTCCGCTTGTGAGCGGCCCCGGTGGTTTTGACCAGACAGACTTCATCAGCCCCGAGCGTACGGCAGCCCTTAATGGCGGAAAGCGGCGTCCCCTGCCCCAAGAACGCAAAGGAAGCCTCAAAGCCACTGAATTTGCGAATGTCGAACGTCGCGCCAAACGTCGTGGCAAGGACAAAACCGACAT
>QFOU01000052.1 GCA_003241595.1 Pseudomonas fluorescens | reverse complement strand
TATTTTTCATGCTGTGCATTGGGAGTGCCTCGCGATGATGTCCGTAAACGGAACGGTTTGGATTGTCTGGGCTTATTATGGGTACGGAACAGGATTGGTCAAGCGGTTGAAATACGTTAAGGTAGCGGCCGATATATTTGGGGATGAGGGATTTCAAGATGGCGAAGGCGAAGACAGCGGAACGTACGGTTGAAAATCTGCCGATGATGCAGCAGTTGGGGGAGATTTCCCGGCCGGAAGGGCGGGTGGCGTTCGACTTCCAGAGCAATTACCAGCCGGCGGGTGACCAGCCGAAGGCGATTGCGGATCTGGTTCGGTTTGTGGAGGAAGGTCGGCGTGACAGCACGTTGCTGGGGGTGACCGGTAGCGGGAAGACCTTTACCATGGCCAATGTGATTGCCCGGACCGGGCGACCGGCCATCATCATGGCGCACAATAAAACCTTGGCGGCTCAGTTGTATGAGGAGTTCAAGGCGTTCTTCCCGAACAACGCCGTGGAATACTTCGTATCTTACTATGACTATTACCAGCCGGAAGCGTATGTGCCGCGCAGTGATACCTACATTGAAAAAACGGCGGAAGTGAACGAGCAGATCGACCGGTTGCGTCATAGTGCCACGCGGGCCTTGCTGGAGCGCAAGGACGTAGTGGTGATTGCCAGTGTGAGCTGCATTTACGGTATTGGTGATCGCGAGCACTATGCCGACATGGTAGTGCCGCTGGCCGTAGGTGATACGCTGGACCGCGATGCCTTACTGCGCAAATTTGCCGAGTTGCAGTACGGGCGGAATGATGCCGTGCTGGAGCGCGGGAGTTTCCGGGCCAAAGGTGAAGTGGTGGAGATCTTCCCCAGCCACCTGGAGGATGAGGCGTGGCGCATTACGCTGTTTGGCGATGATGTAGAGGAAATCACCCGTTTTGACCCTCTGACCGGGCAGAAATTGGGTAAGATTGACGAAGTCACGGTTTATCCGAACAGCCACTATGTGACGCCGAAGCCGGCGATGCACAGTGCGATTCAGCGCATCAAGGCCGAGTTGAAGGAGCGTTTGGCGCAACTGATCAGTGAAGGCAAAATGCTGGAAGAGCAGCGCCTGCGTGAGCGCACCACTTTTGACTTAGAGATGATGGCGGCCAGTGGTTTCTGTAACGGGATTGAGAACTACAGCCGGCATTTGACCGGGCGGGCGCCGGGCCAGCCGCCTGCGACGTTATTTGACTATCTGCCTGAGGATGCGTTGTTATTTGTGGATGAAAGTCACGTGACCGTGCCGCAGATCGGTGGAATGGCGCGCGGAGATGCGATTCGGAAGCAGACGCTGGTGAACTATGGATTCCGGTTGCCGAGCGCGATGGATAACCGTCCGTTACGGTTTGAAGAATGGGATATGCGCCGCCCGCAGACGATTTATGTGAGTGCGACCCCGGCCAAGTTTGAGCGGGCGCTCTCTGGCGATGCCGTAACCGAGCAGGTGGTGCGTCCGACCGGATTGGTGGACCCCGAGGTGATCATCAAGCCCGTGGAAGGGCAGGTGGATGACTTGTTCCTGCGGATTGAAGAGACCACCAAGGCCGGATACCGGACGCTGGTGACCGTGCTGACCAAGAAGATGGCCGAGCAGCTGACGAGCTACCTCAACGAGCATGGTGTGCGCGTGCGTTACCTGCACAGTGACATTGAGACGCTGGAGCGGGCGCAGATCGTGCGTGACTTGCGGTTGGGGGCTTATGATGTGCTGGTGGGGATCAACCTGCTGCGCGAAGGTCTGGATATTCCGGAAGTGGCGCTGGTAGCCATTTTGGATGCGGATAAGGAAGGCTTTTTGCGCAGTGCGACCAGTCTTATCCAGACCGTGGGGCGTGCCGCACGGAACGTGGATGGGAAAGCGATTTTATACGCTGATGTGATGACGGATAGCATTCAGGCCATGCTGGATGAGTGTGGACGGCGTCGGGTTAAGCAGATTGCCTTTAATGAAGAGCATGGCATCGTGCCGGTGAGTACTGTGCGGGCTGTGAGTGAGGGTATTGTGGGGGCCGGTAAAGGCGAGGATGTGCTTCAGGCGAGCCGGCGTGCGGCGCGTGATGCACTCAAGCTGGGTATTACTGATCTGCCGAAGGAAATTGAGGCGATGCGGAAGCTGATGTTTAAAGCCGCGAGTGACCTTGACTTTGAGCAGGCGGCGGCGTTGCGTGACCGGTTGCGCGAGCTGGAGGAGCTGGAGCTGAAGATGGGTGGGATGGTTTCGGAAGATCTTGCTCATTAAGAAAGGCAGGGGCTAAAACGGCGCCTGTTTACGTCGCCTCCTCCTCGCGTACTTATTTGTACGTGTCGTCGTCTTTGCCGCAAACAGGAACCGTTTGTCGCCGCCTGCGCGGGGGCAACGGCGCAGCGCACCGGACATTTACTTTTATTAACGGCGGGTGAGGTGGGTTTTGTAGGTGGGGAAGAGGGCGGGGTTTTGCTCTTCCTTGTAGAGGATGTTGTCTTCGATTACCAGGACATCGAGGTCGGTGGACATGAAGAGGCGGAAGGCTTCTTCCGGCGTATTCACGATCGGCTGGCTGTTGGTGCTGAGGGCCGCGTTGGCGAGCATGGGGCAGCCGGTGAGGTGTTTGAATTCCTTCAGCAGGGCGTGGAAGCGGGAGTTGGTTTCGGCGTGCACGGTGTGGATGCGCGCGGTGTCGTCGATGTGGGTTACGGCCGGGACCGCGCTGCGCACGATGTTGAGTTTATCCGATGCTTCGAATTCCTTTTGGCGCGGTGTCATCTTCTTGAGGAGATTTTTACGGATGCGGGCTACCAGCAGCATATAGGGTGAGGTGGCTGTCGTTTCGAACCAGTCGTGCACGTCTTCGGCGGAGATGGAGGCGGCGCAGGGACGGAGTTCTTGTTTGCCACGTGTTTTAGTGCCCATGTTTTTATGGGTTTCGGGGTTGCGGGGGTCGGCCAGCAGGCTACGGGCACCGAGTGCACGGTTACCGAATTCCATACGGCCTTGGAACCAGCCCACGACCTTGCCCGCGGCGAGGGCATCGGCGGTACGCTCCAGCACTTCGTCCTCGGTTTTGATCGGGCGATAGATGGCGCCGATCTTATCGAAGATCTTTTCCACCTGACGGCTGGTGTAGGACGGGCCGAGGAACGCGCCGGACATATAGTCTTTGGCTGTCGCCGTGTTTGTGGCGTTGCCTTTTCCATTGCCCGCCTTGCTGGGCATGGGCTGGCCCATATGCTGGTGCCAGCCGCAGAGGGCTGCGCCGATTGCACCGCCGGAGTCGTCGGCGGCGGGTTGGATCCAGACGTGCTGGAAATTCTCTTTGTCGGCGACGACCTTGCTGTTGGCGATGCGGTTGTAGGCGACCTCTCCGGCCAGACAGAGATTGGGAATATCGGAGAACTCTTTGGCGAGGCTACGGGTCATGCGCAGGACGATCTCTTCCATGACCTGCTGGATGCTGGCAGCGATATCCATTTCGCGCTGGGTGGGTTCGGTACCGCGTTTGAGCGGGGGGGCGCCGAAGAGTTTATGGAAGCGGCTGTTGGTGAGGTCGTTACTCGCCATATAGTCGAAGTAATCCATATTGAGGCGGAAGGAGCCATCGGGTTTGACGTGTACCAGATGCTCGCGGATGAGAGGCGCGTAGATGGGGGTGCCGAATGCGGCGAGGCCCATCAGTTTATACTCGTCACCATGCGGCTTGTAGCCGACGTAGGAAGTAAAGGCGCTGTAAAGAAGGCCCAGGCTGTGGGGGAAGCTGATCTCGCGCACGATCTCCAGTTTATCGGGTGTGCCGATGGCGACCGTGGTGGTGGCCCATTCGCCGATGCCATCGACCACCAACACCACGGCGCGCTCGAACGGAGATGGATAAAAGGCGCTGGCCGCGTGTGACAGGTGGTGGTTGGCGAACAGCAGCTGGGTGTTTTTGAACGAGCTGCCTTGGGTTTGCGCGAGACGGATGAGTTCGCGCGTGAGCAATTGCTTTTGGAAGAACTTCTCGTTCAGCCAGTTGGTAGTTGTGGCAATGAATGATGACATGCCCTGGGGAGCCAGTGCCTTAAAGGTTTCGAGCATGCGCGCGAACTTGAGCAGCGGTTTGTCGTAGAAGACGACGTAGGTGATGTCATCCAGCGTGATACCGGCTTGCGTGAGGCACCATGCGGCCGCCTGGTGCGGGAAGCGGGCATCGTGGCGGACACGGGAGAAGCGTTCTTCCTGTGCGGCCGCGACGATGGTGCCATCCTTTAAGAGTGCGGCGGCGGAATCTCCGGAAAAAGCAGACAAGCCGAGGATATATGCTGGAGATTTGCTCATGACCGGTTAGCGCTGTTTCTGCATATCAGTTATCGGCAAGGGGGCCTGCCAGTAGGTTTTGGTGCGTGGCTGGAAATAGCGGTTGAGGGGGTCGATGCCGCGCGCCTGCATGATGAGGCCCATAGGCAGGATGTAGAACACCCAGAACAGGGTCAGCAGAGTGGTAAAGAGTGCGAGCAGCAATTTAACCCACGCGTTGTACATTGATACAATGCCTGCAGGCCACCAGAGGACGGTGAGAAAGACCAGTGTGCCGAAGAAGAGAGGGACGGGATTGGTTTCGTGGCCGGTGATCGACAGCAGCAGGCTGATAAGAGCGAGGCTGGCGGCCAGACCACAGCCGAAAATATGGGATGCGCGCAGCAAATCGGACGTTGAAACGTCAGCCACGCGGCGTGATGTCATATTTTCCCCCATAGGCAAGGTTTATGGGGGGAGGGGGGCGTATCGTCAAGGGCTTGTGAGTGTAATCCTTGATGGACGACTGATGAAACAAGGAGGTAGGGAGTTTTCCAATAGGTTATCCACAACCCTGCGGGGGTAAGTGGGTGTCAAGTCTGACGAAGCGGCTTATTTGTTGGATAATTTATTTAAATTATTGATTTTAAAATAATATGAGCGGTGTTTAAAAATGTGGCAGAAGGGTAGAGCTGTAGGCCCGACGTGGCTTTGAGGGGTATGAAGGGTGAGATGTCCCAAGAGTTATCCACAGATTTTGGGATAAGTGTAAAAAGTTGAATCTTTCGCGATGCTTACAAGCTTGTAAGGTTGGGGAGAATGGTGGCTGAGCTTGGCAGAAGTGCTGGGTTATGGCAGTTTGCGGACATGGGAGTTCAAGATTTTGATGGCATTGAGGTGATTCGGGCGCGCTTGGGCGCCATTTCTACCGCGCCCGGTGTCTATAGAATGCTGAATGACAAGGGAGATGTTTTGTATGTGGGCAAGGCCCGCAACCTGAAAGCCCGCCTGACCAGCTACACCCAGCCTGAGCGGATGGTGGTGCGCATTCGCAAAATGGTGTTTGAGACCCGTGACCTTGTGGTGGTGGAGACCAAGACCGAGGCGGAAGCGCTTTTGCTGGAAGCCAACCTCATTAAGAGCCTCAAGCCCAAGTACAACATTATTTTCCGCGATGATGCGAGCTATGTGAGTGTGCTGATTACCCATGAGGAGACGCCGATGATCCGCTCGCATCGCGGTACGCGACGGACAAAAGGTGACTACTTTGGGCCATACCCCAGCGCGGGGGCCGTGTATCAGACCCTTGACCTGATGGAGCGGGCCTTCCGGCTGCGTACTTGTGCGGATACCGTGTTCAAGAACCGCACGCGGCCGTGTTTGAAGTATGATATCAAGCGATGCAGTGGCCCGTGTGTGGGGAAGATCGACCGCGTGGCCTACAAGGAAAGCGTGCGCGAGGCGACGTTGTTTTTACGCGGTGAGCGTCAGCGGGTATTGAAGGAATTGCAGGGGCAGATGGAAACGGCCTCTGCCGAGATGGATTACGAATATGCGGCTGTAGTGCGCGACCGAATTAAGGCGCTGAGTGCTGTTAAGGCGGGAAGTGGTGGTTTGAGCCATGCGCTGCCGGAGGCGGATGTGTTCGCTATGGTGAGTGAAGGTGGGCGTTTGGGCGTACAGGCATTTTACTACCGTAACGGTCAGCATGTGGGGAACCAGATGTATTACCCGAAATATGACATGGGTGACGGAAGCCTTGATCTGGGTGAGGCGTTACGCGTGTTTCTGGCATTGCATTACACCCAGCGTATGCCGGTGAGCCATGTGTACTGCAACATTGTACCGAACGACGAAGAGACCTTGGCTGAGGCGTTGAGTGTAAGTACCGGACGCAAGGTGCGGTTGGAAGTACCGGCGCGTGGCGACAAGCGCGAAGTAATGCTACAGGCGGAGAAGAACGCCGTGCAAGCCCTTCACCGTAAGAACGCCGAGAACGACGGATGGAGCAAGCAGATGCTGGCGTTTGGCGAGATGCTGGAGTTGGAGCGTCCGCTTGCGTTGTTGGAGTGTTATGACATTTCGAATATTTCCGGTCGCTTCCCTGTGGCCAGTTGCGTGGTGGCAGGGCCGGAGGGCATGTTGCGCCAGCGGTATCGTCGTTACCATATCAAAACCAAGAACACACCGGACGATTACGCCATGTTGCGCGAAGTGCTGACGCGGCGTGTGATCAAGGGGATGAAGGAGGGTGGCGTGGACGACGAAGGTCGTGCGGTGGGGCTGCCGGATGTTCTGCTTGTGGACGGAGGCAAGGGACAGCTTAACGTGCTGGTGGACGTGGTGCGCGAGCAGGGGTTGCTGGGGCAGCCGGAGTGTCCGGCCCTTGTAGGTATCGCCAAAGGCGAAGAGCGGGATAAGGGGTTGGAGACCATCTGGCTGGCGAAGGTGGATGCTGAAGGTGAAGTTGTACTGTATGAACTTCCGGTAAAATATGGAACTGATTTGATATTCATGCTTCAGCGTGTGCGGGATGAAGCGCACCGGTTTGCGATCACCTTCCACCGTGAAAGTCGGGGTAAGGCGTTGGCGGTGAGTCGGTTGGATGGGATTCCGGGTGTGGGGCCGAACAAGAAGAAGGCGTTGCTTTTGCACTTTGGGAGTGTGGAAGGTGTGCGGGGGGCGAGCCTGGGAGATCTGCAGCAGGTGCAGGGATTTGGGAAAGAGTTGGCGCAGGTGGTGTTCGATTACTTTAGGCAGTCTTAGTTCTGTAACTCTATGGGGTTGTGGATAAGTGGTTGGGGTTCTATAGTAAAGGCAGGTAAAGGCATTTTGCCTTTTTCCGTTTTAACGGAGACTTGCATGAGTGGACCGAAACTTGGCTTCGGAATTGTTGAAGCTGTATTAGACAGCTTTTCTAATGCTGGTAGGGGAGCTTATGAAGCTCAGGACGTGTATCGTCAAACAGGGTCGTGGGACTTTGCTGACAGCGTTTCGAGTGCTCTCAATTCTACATCATCTTTTGGTGGGGGGATCACAGCTGCAATGGGAGCTGGAACGGATTGGGAACTTGACCCATTGACCGGAAAGTATGTGAAAAAATAATTATTCGAACGGGCTGGGGGAACATTTCCCCGGCCCGCTCGTTTTGCTTTGTATGGTTACATGTATGTAACTTATTGTCTGATTTTATTAATGTTTGTGGATAAGTTTGTGGGCAGTTGCGTGTTTTTGATATTGCCATAGCGGTTCGGTTGGGGTTTTATTTCGGTAAGTTCAAAATAATTATATGAAGGGGGACTTATCCTATGAACATCCGCACCTATGCAGCTGCAGCTGCGCTGGTTGCCACCGCTCTGAGCGGCAACGTATTTGCCCAAGCTACCGACTACAAAGGCCCGAGCCTTGATTACAAAACCGTAACTGCCGGTACCTACGAGCTGGATAAGACCCATGCCAGCGTGATCTTTAAGATCGACCACCTTGGTTTTTCCAACTTTGCGGGACGCTTTGATGACATTGACGGTACAGCCACCGTTAATCCGGTTGATTTGAGCAAGAGCGGTGTTGTTATCACCATTGATGCCGACAGCGCTGACACCGGTGTAGACAAGCTGGATGAGCACCTTGAAGGTGCCGACTTCTTCAATACCGAGAAGTACAAGAGCATTACCTTTACCAGCACCAAGGTTGAAGTGACCGGTACCACCGCCAACGGCAAGAGCATTGGTAAGGTTCATGGTTTGCTGAACATGCTGGGCGTGAGCAAGCCGGTTGTGCTGGACGTTGTGTTTAACGGCCACGGTGTAAGCCCGTTTGGTGGCAATGAGCGTATCGGCTTTGACGGTACCACTACCATCAAGCGCAGCGACTTTGGCATGAGCAAGATGGTGCCGATGGTGGGTGATGACGTCAAAGTACAGATCGCTGTCGAGTTTACTAAAAAATAGTTGATTTGAGGCACGGGCTACGATGCTTTGCATCAGACTTTTTTAGCTCTTGCTGGATTTGGAAAAGCTCCCTCTGGGGAGCTTTTTTTGAATTGATTATTTGAGTGGTGGAAGGCGGCTAATGAGCGTGGGAATGACGTGGGGAGGAAGATGCTTTTTTGGCATTTTTTCGCCAAGGGGGGTGTTGAGATAGAGTTTGGCGGTGGTGGCCATGTCTTCAGCTGTGGTGGCGGGTGCGAAAGTGGTGGCGTGGCGGTCTTCGGCGTGCAGGCCCCATGCAATAGGTGTGCTGCAGAGGCTGAGGCACTTGGTGAGGCGTACCTCGATATCTTCATTTTGAAGAAGTTTTGAGGTTTCGGCGACGAGAGCTTCGGCCAGCGGGTTATTCGGTTTGATGCCGGTTTCGGGATCTTTCTTCATGCCGCAGGTGGCGCAGATGTAGAGGATGGCGGTAGGTGTGCTCATGGCTGCGGTATAGCATGGAATCGGAATATGAAGAAACCCCCGCCACTCATGGCGGGGGGTTAGGGGACAGCGCGAACGCTGACGTTAAAAGGTTGGCTTGTAGTGACGGCGCTTGGTGAGCGTCATCAGTGCTGTCATGCAGAGGGCGATCGCGGTGGCGAGAACCGCTGCAAGTTGCATGAGTATGCCTGCGTCGATCAGTTTCCAGTCGGGACCTACATAGCTGTTGGTATTGAACGACAGGGTACTGTACTGGCACAGCGACAGGCTGGAGCCTTGATCGCGGATGAGTTGGGCATCCACCTCATCGGCAAGTCGTGCGGCGGCCGAGTTGGGAGCGATGTCCTTCATGCGCGCCAGGATCGCACGATCGTGGGCCAGATAGGCATGCGTGGGCAGGTGCAGCAGTGTGTTCGCATCGGCGAGATCGGCACGGATAACGCCGGCGCCGGCGCGCAGATATTGCCCGAACTCGCGTTCGACCAGTTTGGCCACGATGGTATCATGCGTGTACTGGCGCGCCATATTCAGGATATCGGTGCGGCGCTCGCTCATGACGACCATCTGGCCGTGTTCGAGCGGGGCGATGTAGATGCCATACTCGTTGCCGAGATCGTCGTAGACGCCCTTGTGGTCTTTCGCGTGTGCGGGTTGAACTAGAGTGAGGAGGCCGACGCCAAATGCGAATAAACACATCGTTCGGATAAGGTATCTCATGGCGATCTCCCTTTCTGGAGTGCGAGAGGTGGAACGGATATTTGTAATGTTGCTTGTATTCTGGTGAGTTTATAGCACAGGATGGTGGCGTATGGAAAATACCAAGGCATCTCGTACTGCTTCTCCCCGCATCATTAAGGTGTTTGTGTGTCGTTCGTGTGATCGGGACCCTGCACGTTGGGAGAAAGAGGGTGCTGAAGGGGCCGGTTTTTTAGTACAGGTGCGTAAATTACTTAAGCACTTCCCCGATGTTGAAGTGAAAGGCATGAACTGCCTTGGTGGTTGTGAGTGCAGTGGTATGCCCAATGGCTGTTGCAGTGTGGGTTTTGCGAGCCGGGGGCGATTTAGTTATGTCTTTAATCAGCTTAAGCCGGATGTTGACGGGTGGAAGGTTGTGGAACTCCTCAAGCTTTACCGGAAACGTGGAAACGGGCGTATCGCGTGTGCGGATTCGGAGCATAATGACGCATTAAGACCGCACGTAGCGACGCGGGTGCCCTCTGCGGAGAAATAGTCCGTTTCTTATTTCAAAAAGGGCGGAGACTTTTGAAGTCTCCGCCCTTTTGGCCGTTAAGTGGCTTTGGACCAGTGTGTATGGCCGAATGTTTGTCCCGGATAATAAGGGAAGCAGTTGCGGCAGAACATCTTTCACGATTTGCTGATAGTCCTGATAAAAAGGGTATTCCTGACTCCTGTTTCTTCCGGGTAATTCAATCGCAATCAATTCAAAAGAAGGATCCAGTTGATTCGAC
>QFOU01000051.1 GCA_003241595.1 Pseudomonas fluorescens | reverse complement strand
TGGCAACCTTGCTCTCGTACCAGCTCAGATTCGTTTGAAGGGTTTCGCGCTGTTTGTGGATGCTCTCATAGGTCACTACGCGATCCTGCCGCAGTGTTGCGGCACGCTCGATACCGTGCATGGCGAGTTGATAGGTAAACTCCTGCCGCAGGTTGAACAGGTCTTCTTTGTTGAACTTGAGGCGTTCGCCGGTAATGCGGTTACGGGCTTTCAGAATGACGTGGTAGTGCAGGTTGTCCGTATCGGTATGCTCGGCGAAGACGTACTCGTACCCGTCGGCGCCGAAGTTCTCATTCAGGAACTGCCGCACAGCCTCTTTAGCAGAGGCGGTCTTGTGGCCCTGACCGCCAACCGACAACAGCATGTGCAAGCTGTCCTTGGGCGCGTTGATGGTGAGGTCGAGGGTTTTGTCGCCCTGCGGGTAGCGCAGGGTCTTGAGCGCAAGGTTCAGTTCGTCCAGTCGGACCTGCTCCTTACCCGACAGTCCACCGATAACCTGCTGGCCTCCCAACTGGCTGCGTTCGTCCTCCAGTTTCTGGATCAGGTCATGTTTCCACGCCTGCCGCTTGGTGCGTTCCGGGTCTTCAAAGTCCTGCGCCCATGCGTTCAGGCAAGCGTCCCGATCCGTGTCTGTGGTAAGCAGCTCGCCGTCCTGGGTTTCCAGGGCAACCTGCTCACGGCCCTCGGCCCGCAAGGTCTCGGTATCGCGGGCGATGTAGTCCATGATATTGCGGCTATGGCCTTGGCCAGAGGCACCACTGATGATCTTGACCACCGCCTCCGGGCGACCGGAGCGGGTCTGCTGCATGTAGGTGTGGCTGGCATGACGCATCGCCCCCACCACCGGTGCGATCTCTTCCTCCAGCCCATCACCGCGTTGCTTGCGCCACCACGGGTGTTCCCACAGCGACTCATCGCGCAGGGTCGGGCGGTAGGCCATTAGCTCGCCCGTTGCGCCGCGAGTTGAAGGAGGAGCTTCTTGACCTCGACCACCTCGCGGTGCAGGTCTTTCAGGGTCTTGTCCAGTTCGGCCTTGTTCACGGTCACATCGGGGATCTCGCCGGCTTCGAACCGCAGGCGGCTGACGTTGAGAGTATGAACGATCTGGTTGAGCAAGCCACCGACACGCGCAAAGTTGCTAAAATGGAACCGCAACCCGTCCAAAGATTGATCGGTGAAGAACATCGCCGTGTTCCGCCCCCGCACCAAAGCGCGGATGAAGCGGCTGGTGTCGCGGCGCGGATTGAAGTTCTGCTCACGCATCCACGCCGCCAAACCTTCCACGTCCGAAGGCGCCATGCGGATTTGCAGGCGGGATTCCTTGAGTTGCTTTACTGTCTGGCTCATCACCGTTATTATGGGGGGTGTCATGAGCGGCTCCGGACATTTGGAGTACAAACCCCCTATCCTGCAAACATCAAAACGCCCTTAAACAAGGCTTTAAGCATGGTTTTGCTTACAAAAGCGGGTAGATTGATGGGGATACAGCCCTCTCTCACAGGTAGATGGGGTTTTAAAGGCGGTAGATTGGTCTTTTACCACGGTAGATGTCCTGCTTTTAACGGTAGAAGGCTACTTTTGCGTGGTAGACTGTTTTTTCTGTTAGTCCCATTCCTCTCTTCTTCTCGCTATTGACATATTTTGTATTCAGACCTCTATTCCGTCAGGGCGTGCTCATAGGAGACTTTCATGACTGAAGCACTGGTAACATCCGCAGCATTTCAACAGCCAGCACCTTCGCTGGATATTTTCCATATCCAACTGAACGGCAACATATTACTCCCCGTGAAGTCATCGCCAGTACAGATGGTGAATGGGCAACCGGCATACCAGATTAACGTGATGCCTCAGCCATTCACTCTCCATCTGGTAAGTCATCCTCAACCCATTATAAAAAGCCGAATAGCTCTCAATGGTGGTGGCCTTAACGTGGAGTTGCCATTCCACTTACGGCAACCTCCTACCTTTATGGGATTGCTGTCTGTGGTCGAACCCATTACCAATGCAACGTACTGCATCGGGATAGTCCCTTTCTATGATGCTTCCCTCAAGCTCATGCAAGATGTGGTTCTTCGCCTGATTGCAGCCTTTTGCGATTTTAATGAACGTCCTCAGTTCACGGGAGTCTTCATGGATGCTGCAAGAAACAGAAGCGCACGGATATATGAGGAATTGAAGCACGACTTCAATTATTTCATGCTGAGATTTCCCCGTAGTGCCGAAACAAACACTAAAGGTGAACAGGCGAAGCAAGAGTATTCCAATCAGCTAGAAATTCAGACGCTCGAAGCTTTCGCAAACAACATCTGAAACATCAAGTCATCACGAGAACACCCCCAAGCTAGGCTTGGGGGTGTTTGTCTTAGACTGTTATCTAGGAGGAATGTGATACAAACAAACCTGACAACTTCTGGTCCAAAAAATGCCTATTTTTTGGACATTGGTCCAAATTTGGTCCAAATCGCAAAATTTGACAAAAGAAAAAGGCTTGAGAACCTCTCAAGCCTTTGTAATATTTGGTGGCGCCTCCCAGACTCGAACTGGGGACCTGCGGATTATGATTCCGACGCTCTAACCAACTGAGCTAAGGAGCCGTGCTGTATCAGCGGCCGGAACTTAAAGCCCCCAGACTGAGGTGTCAACCGCTAAAACGCACCCACACAAAAAATGGCCCGCCGTATAGGCGGGCCGGGTTATTTTTTAACAGGTGGCTCTGCAGTGGTAGAGCCTTCAGGTGGCTCTCCCGGCCCTGTCCAAGCCTGCCAGAACTCTCTGGATGCTTTAAATATAGCCGCGAGATGAGCTTCATGAGCAGCGGCGTCTTTCTGAGCTTTTTTAAAGGCCGCGCTCTCCTTTTTCTCAGCAAGTCTGAGCGCATTTTCAAGCTCATGCTCATCTGCTTTCAGCCACGCGCTAAAGCTTTTAGGCACGTCTTTAGCGGGTATGATCCAAAAGCTATCTGCCTGTACATGAAACTGTCTTTCAGTTTCATGTATTAGAAATTTAGCGGTTATAAATCCAGTTGGAATACGCGTTTTTCTGTCAAGAGAAGGTGTGGTGCTTTCATTTAACACCACTCCCACTTGGCCAGCCGCAGGGGAAAGCAATTCACAGGGTGGAAGCTTGGGAGTGATGTAAACACGCTCCGGCCCTGAAAAGAAGGGTAGTGAGATCATTTAAGACTCCTAAAAAGAACGCGATAAAGATAAGATTAGGTATCAGATACTGTTTCTGAATACAATGCTTAGCTAGTCAATCCGAATGGTATTGGCTTTGGCGCTGCCGCCAACCTCTTCAATAATTACCGCAGTCTTGGCTTCCCGCGCCAGAATATCGCGGATGATCTCAAGGCGCTGTACCGAAAGCTCACGGTTTCCGTCAGGCAAACCAACCTTGTAGGTCGTCTTTCCATCACGTGCCTTTGCCATCAGTTCCATCAGGGGCTTGTTATCCTCTTGGGCCACCCACTTGTTGGCATCTTTGTACACCAATAGCTCAGCACGGGCAGATAACGGGCACAATAGGGCTGGGGCGGCAAGCGCCACCCCGTACCACAACTTACTTAGCGAGCTTCTGTGATGTCCCATCGTACTTCCCGACCAAACATCTGCTTCAGCATGGGCTGGTTAAGCTTTACTTGGGCTTCCTGCGTCAGGTAGGCCATCAGCAGGGCTTCAAGGTCACCTTGCAGTCGCTGCTGATAAACCTTCGCCATTTCCGGTAAGGTCGCAGTCGCTACAGGGTTGCTCTCGCGGCTGGTAATGCGTACCAGGCGCCAGCTTTCACCATCCTTGATAGCACCGGCAGGCACGGCACCTACGGGCAGGGCAAACAGGTCAAGCAGGTTACGCTGCAACCAGTTGGGAGCTTCCACAGCAGCCTTCACATCAAGGTTGCTGATCTGCACATTGCTGATACCAGCCTTGGCAGCGGCATCAGCCAAGCTACCCTTAAAGTTTGGCTCGCGTGCTGTACTCAACAGCTTATCGGCTTGCGCACGTAATGCCATTTCCACCTGAACCTTGCGCCAATCCGCAGCCACACGATCCTTAACCTCAGCCAGCGGCAATACTTTGGCGGTATTGATCTTGATAGCTTGAACATAAGCTGCCCCACCATCTTTCATGGGCAGTGGAACGCTCACTTCACCTTGTTGTACACCAAAACCAGCTTCAAGTTCATGCGGTTCGATAGCTTCGTCGTTAGCCTTCACCATATTAAATTGCAGGGGCTTCAAACCAACGTCGGCAGCAATTTTAGAGAGTGGCTCACCCGCAGTGATCTTCTCATCCACAACACCACCAAGGCGCACTAAGGCTTCTTCGGCCTGAGCAGCTTGAAGGTCATTTGCAATGGCATCCTTAACTTCATCGAAGGGGAGGGAGCGTGCAGCCTCAACGTGGTCAACCCAGATGAGGTGCCAACCAAAGTTACTCTGTACGGGGGCGCTCAACTCTCCAGCTTTAATGCTAAAGGCAACTTTACCAAACGCAGGTACCACATCCTTTTCCTGAATTCGGCCAAGAGTACCACCTTTACCCTGATTGCCAGGATCTTGGCTAAACTCGTTCGCAGCTTTTTCAAAATCAGCTTGGGTTTTGATTCCTGAAGCCACTTTCTTGGCTTCTTCTTCGCTATCCAGCAAAATGTGACGCACATCGCGCATTTCAGGCAGTGCATAGCTAGCCTTGTTTTTCTCATAAGCGGATTTGATATCGCTATCGGGAACAGTGATACTCTTGGTAATTTCATCGCGGCTGATGCGCAGTACGACCAGATCACGACTCTCAGCTTGGCTGTACAATGTTTGATTGTCGCTATGGAATTTCTCAAGCTCAGCCTGGGTCGGTTGCTTGATACTGCCGGCATTGGCTGGGGTAAACGTCGCAACCTCTAAACCAAGCTTCACATCTTCCGAGGCGGCAACAAAACCAACAAGGCTCGGGCTTGGCATTTCAATCTTAGAAAGATTGGCAAGATTGCGCACCTTAATATCTTGGCCAAGATCATGTTCAAACTGCTGAGGCGTACGGCCTACCGATTGCAAAATCTGACGATAACGGGCCACATCAAACTGGCCTTGCTCATTCTTAAACGCGCCGATCATCCCAATCTCATCTTGCAATTGTTTGGTTGCAGGTTGGAAATGCAGGGCTTCAGCAGCCTGACGCAACACAGTACGGGCAACAACCTCGGCAACAACTTGTTCGGCAATTTGCATTTGATTCAGCTGTTCCTGAGTCGGACGCCCGCCCAGTAGCTGGCTGATATTCTCAAGACGCTGCTTATAAGTAGTTTCAATATCAGTAGGAGAGATTTTTTCTCCATTTACGGTAACAGCTTCATTCCCAATGCTTGGCATGATGTAATCACCAATACCCCAACCGGCAAAACAAATAACAAGCAATACCAACATGGCCTTACTGGCTTTGCTGGCACCAAATGTTCTAAAGGCTTCCATCATCTGGAGACAACTTTCCTTATATATTCGCCGCAAGCTGCCATTAAGCGGGGGCAGGGGCAATACCTGCCGCTCAAAGGTCGGGCACCTGTGTATCGTTTCAGGGGGTGGTGGCATTGACTATCCCCAGCGGTGGTCGTAAAACCGAATACATGGTCACCATTCTTCTTACTCTCAATGCGTTCATCTGCGTAGCGCTCATTATTCTCATTCTGCTTCAACGCTCAGATCCTGCTTCCGGCGGTATGTTCGGTGGCGCTGGCGGAGGCGGTCAACCGGTTGTGCGTAATCCGTTGGCTAAGCCTACTGCCATTCTGGCTGGTTTATTCCTCGTGTTTAGCGTTGTGACTGCTATTCTGAATAAGGGGGAAGGCCATGGCGAAACAATCATGAGCACCGCAACAGCTCCGGCAACGCCCACCCTGCCAGAAGCAGCTCTTCTGCCTACCAGCACAACCACGCCAGTAGAAGCTGTTCCAAGCACAGCCCCGATTTCCCCTACTGAATAAGAAAGTTCCGAGAATGCCTAAAGCCGCCACCACCCAAGCCAATACTAAGGGAGAGGGCGGCACCGCCCCCAAAACCCGTTATATTTTTGTAACGGGCGGGGTAATGAGCTCTCTCGGTAAGGGGCTTACCGCATCTGCACTTGCAGCAGTTCTTCAGGCCCGTGGCTATACGGTTACACAGCAAAAGCTGGATCCATATCTAAACGTCGACCCCGGCACTATGTCGCCATTCCAGCACGGAGAAGTCTACGTTACCGATGATGGTGCGGAAACCGACCTCGATCTCGGTCACTACGAACGCTTTACTGGCGTTCCCTCCAGCAAGATGTCGAATATCACAGCCGGTCAGATTTACTGGAATATCCTTCATAAGGAGCGTAAGGGCGACTACCTCGGTAAAACCGTACAAGTCGTTCCCCACGTCACGAATGAAATTAAAGCCTTCGTTCAACAGGTAGAAGGCACGGCCGATTTTGCGCTTATTGAGATCGGCGGCACGGTTGGTGATATCGAAAGCATGGCATTTATCGAAGCCATCCGCCAACTCGGCCGAGAGCTCCGCGCTACTCCTACATCGCCCACCCGCGCCTGCTTTATGCACCTTACGTTCGCGCCATATCTGAAAGCCGTTGGTGAAGTTAAAACCAAGCCCACGCAAAACGCCGTCCGCGACCTCCTCGAAATGGGCATTCAGGCCGATGTTGTGGTTGTTCGCTCGGAAGTGGAACTGGAACGCCCTGAACTCGATAAAATCGCCATGTTTGCAGGCCTTCCCGCGACTCATGTGGTCAACTGCCCGGATTCCGACACTATCTACCGCGTGCCTGTCACTTTGCACGAGCACGGCCTAGATGCGGCTATTCTCGATCACTTCGGTATGGAATCCAGCGCGCCAGACCTCACCCGCTGGCACCACGTAAGCTTTATCGCTACCCAACCTCCGCGCACCGTTAATATTGCAGTGGTGGGGAAATACGTTCAACTCGGAGATGCGTATAAGTCTCTGAACGAAGCTCTCATTCATGGCGGTTTTGCCCACGATGCTCTCGTTGAAATCGATTTTGTCGACAGTGAAGCGCTCGAAAAACTTACAGATGCCGAAATTGCCGAACGCCTGAAGGAGGCCTCCGGTATTCTCATCCCCGGTGGTTTTGGTGCACGCGGTACCGAGGGTAAGATTCGCGCCATTCAATATGCCCGCGAAAACAAAAAGCCTTTCTTCGGTATTTGCCTAGGCCTTCAAATGGCTATTGCAGAATACGCCCGCAATAAAGCCGGACTTGAAGGGGCCGACAGTACCGAATTCTCAGAAGAAAAGGGTGCTCCTAATAACCCGATTATCTGTCAGATGACTGAATGGCAAACTCCATCGGGGGAAACCATGCAGCGCACTCCCGTAGGCAACCTCGGTGGTACAATGCGCCTCGGCGCCTATCCGGCCAAATTGAAAAAGAATAGCCTCGCCGCCAAGGTTTACGGTATCGAGGAGATTATGGAACGCCACCGCCACCGCTACGAGTTCAATCCGCGCTACCGCGAAACTTTGGAAGCCGCAGGTCTTATCTTCAGCGGCCTTAGCCCGCAAGAGTCCGCACTGGCCGAGATTATTGAACTCCCGCAAGAGCAGCACCCGTTCTTTATCGCGGTACAATATCACCCCGAGTTTAAATCGCAGCCTCTGCACCCGCACCCGATCTTTGCGGCATTTGTGAAAGCATCCTTGGCGGCCTAAATTGCCAATACAAGAAAGAATTCCCCCAATGGGGGTTCTTTCTTGTATTGTATGCAATTGTGTGTGACAATATATCCAGACCAATCACCTTCCTGTTACTCTAGCCCCGGAGGCTTCCGTGGATACCATTGTAAAGATGCTTCTGGTCTTCGAGATCACCTTCATCCTCACTGCAATTAAGCTGAAACAAGAGCCTGTCTCACAAGTCGCCATAATGGCAACGGTTGCCTCGGTGTTTGCGGGTGGCATTGTATTAGTAGCTTATTACCTTTCCATACCGGGCTTTCATCCGCGCATTCTGCTAACCGCGTGGATAAACTATGGCGCGCCCGTTGCAGGCAGTATTTTGGCTGTAACACTCTTCCAAAACCCTAAGTTAGAAAAGTCGCTCTACTTTTCAATTCTGGGCGTTGCAGCTATAAATCTGCTCGCATTTGTCGTTGCCTTGTACGCGCAAGGTAGCATCACAATTGCACTGGCTTATACCTACTTATCCATGCTTCTCAGGCTGAATCTTTCCTTGGAAGCAGGGATAGCCTTGCTCACATTGATTATCTCTTTTGTGCTGGGCTGGGAAGTCTCCAAACGGTGGCATCCCTCATGAATTTACGAAAATTGAAACGAAAAACCCCGGCCATATGGTCGGGGTTTTCTCTATCGACGCATGGGCGTGACGTTCTTCATAGAGCCGCGCTTATGGGTTCTCCGCTCGATCGGGGAACCTCCGCTGCGCATCCATACATCCTCAGGCACCAGCGCTCTTACAAATGCCATCCCGAGAGGGAGAATGATCAGATCATCGATCCACCCGAAAACGGGTATGAAGTCCGGCACCAGATCAATAGGACTGAGTACATAGAAAATGACACCCAACGCTGCAAACCGTGCGACCCACGGCGTATCTTTATCAATAAGAGAGCGCCACAGAACAGCGCCTTCCTTCATGAGCCAGCGCCAACTATAAATGAACTTGAAGAGCTTTCCTTTACGCATACATGCATAATACACAAAAAGCCGCTGGGTTCCGCCCATAGCTCCGTTCGCAGACACAAAAAAAGCCCGCTCCCTAAAGTGTAAGGGAAGCGGGCCAAAAGCTCTGAAGTGATAGCGGGCGCTATCAGTCAGAGCGGGGGGAACTTATGTGCCGAATAGTCAGGTATTAAAATCACCGGCGGCGGAGCTGTGATGAGCTTGAGCCGAGGTATCCAACTTTCTTGAATGGCGCGGACAGCTCGTTGGAGAGCTATGCCTTCAATATGCTGACTTCTCAGACGATATAAAATGCGATGCTGCGACGAGCGGGATGCGAGGGAGATAACATGACTCATGGTAAACCTCCGAAAGAAGTCAGGGCAGGAGTATCAGCGCGAGCGACAAAGAGGGACAGATCGTAATATTGCACACACATTATAACGGTAATCCGTGAGTTCAAACAATACTTTCACAAAGAAAAAGACCCCTTCATCGAAGAGGCCATGGGTTAAGGTAGCTAATCCTTAAGCTGTTTGAAGTAACCGGTCACACGCGGCCCTTCACGCACCAATTGTACAACTCCGTAAATATCGGCCTCAAGCTGGCGCTTCAATACGTTCAACGCACTGTCGGCAATTTCACCGTTAAGCATCACGCGGTTGATAACGGCATCCAAAGCAGCATCAGGGCTGTTGGCGTGAATCGTCGCCATACTGCCTTCGTGGCCCGTGTTAATGGCGCTACAGAAGGTAAAGGCGTTTTCTTTACGAATTTCCCCAAGAATGATGCGATCAGGGCGCATACGCAACGTGGCGTTCAGCATCTCGCGAATTTCCTTCCCACTCGGGTCGCGGTTGGCACCGCCAAAGATAAGCGGCGCCCAGTTTTGGTGAGGCACATCCAGTTCGGGCACGTCTTCAAGAGTGATCAAGCGCTCATGCATGGGGATATACTTCAGCGCAGCATTCATAAAGCTGGTTTTACCGGTACTGGTACCACCGGAAATAAGCAGGGTCTTTTTATTGATGATGTTATCAATAATGCGCTCTTTCACGCCGGGCTGTAGGTAGAAGTGGTCGAGCGTAAAATTTTTCACGTGTTGGATACGTACGGTCATCGAGAACTTCTTACCCGTGTTATGTCCGGCAACGATCTGCACACGGTGACCGCCGGGCATCTTGCAGCTCAAAATAGGGTGCTGCGGGGTAAAGATATCATTGTTCAGGTTGGCCAGCATACGTGCGCAGTCTTCCAGCTGCTCCAGCGTAAGTTCGGGTGCATCAACCCATTTCCAGCTCCCGTCTGCAAATTCGTAACCCACTTCACCGGGGCGGTTGATAACAAGCTCGCGGATATGCGGTTCTTCAAAGTACTTCAGCAGGGGTCCTAAAAAGCGGGTTTCAACCTTGTTAAGGCCATGCTTAATGCCAAGCGCTTCCAGCTCGGGGGTGAGAACACTGCCAGCCTGCGAAATCAGGTTACTCATGAGGGTCTG
>QFOU01000050.1 GCA_003241595.1 Pseudomonas fluorescens | reverse complement strand
ATCTGTTTACCCTAAAATCTTTAGAGGGGTGCAAAAGTGATGAGGATTTGTGAAAATTACAAGATCCATGTCACTCATTTTACTAAAATATTGATTTTAAGAGTGAAAAAGCCCTTTTCCTTTCTCAAAATCGGTATTCCCTATCTCACTAATTCATTTAATACTTTCGTAAGCTGAGCCGTTTCCAGGCGTGGCCCCCACTGTGCTACAACTTTTGAAGACGCCAGGGACGCCAGTTTTCCTGCTTCGGCAAAGCTGTGGTGATGTGTAATCCCGTACATAAATGCTCCGGCAAACATATCGCCGGCACCATTCGTATCTACCGCTGCTACTTTGTAAGGTTCAATCTGAATGAAGGTATCTCCATCATAAATTATTGCACCATTCGCGCCAAGGCTGCCGAGTTTACTCTGGCCACGGACGGCCGTGTGAACAAGAACAGCACGGTGAGTTTGCGGGCAGCCTTCTTTATGCCGCTGGTACAACCGCCGACGGTAGATGTTTCGGAGATTTTAGTGCCGCTGCCGGTTGAGGGTACGCGGAGCGGTTATGGGATTGTATTGGCCTATGACCCTGAGAATGCAGCGCATATGTTGAAACCGGATACGTATTTGATCGTGCGGTATCAGCCGTTGAGCAGTGCCGTAGTGTTGGAGAGCAGCTTCAATACGCGCGGGTTGATGATGGCGATGGCGGATTTGGCGAAGTATTGCTCTTAAAGACTTATGAAGCTGTATGGCGTTTATATGGTCTGCAGCCGGGCACGTGAAGGTGCCATTTATACCGGTATGAGTGGCAATATTCCTAAACGGGTGCGTCAGAATGGCGGTTTTGAGGATGGTGGGGCTGCTTGGGCCTTGCGATATAAAGCAAGGCATTTGGTATATTATGAGATTTTAGATGATTATGAAAAAGCACGTTTACGTGAAGAGCAGTTGAAGGGTTGGAAACGTGAGTGGAAGGTTGCGTTGATTGAAAAGTTAAATCCGGCTTGGAGTGATTTGCGGGCGAAGTTAGAGCGGGATTTGGCTGGTGCTTAAGAGAGGTAAGGCTGCGTATTTACCGGACGTAGGGAGAGAGGTGAAGGTGGTGCCTGGTCGGAGCTTTTCTCAAAAAATGGGATTTTTTGGAAAAGCTGTCCACAAGGCACGGTTTCCCGCGAGTGTTTTGGTAAATCTAAATAGTTAGCTAAAGAATCGGCTGAGGTAGAGGCCGAGGCAGAGGGCTGTGATGGCGAGGATGACGCTGGCGGCGATGTAGGCAGCGGCGAGGAGAGGTTCGTTGCGTTGCCAGAGGAGGACGGCTTCCAGTGTAAAGCTTGAGAAGGTGGTGAAGCCGCCCAGAATACCAGTGGCAAAGAAGAGTTGGAGTGTGGGATGGGCGTTGCGGGTGGACATCCAGCCGATAAAAAGGCCCATGAGCAGACCGCCGAGGACGTTCACGCTGAGAGTTCCGTAGGGGAATGCGACGCCGAAAATGCGGGTGGCGGCGAGGCCCATAAGGTAGCGAGCGATAGAGCCGAGGCCGCCGCCTACGAATACGAGCAGAATATTGCTCAGCATATGAGGTTAACTGGTTTGGAGGCCGGTGAGGACGGAGGCGAAGCGGTTCATCAGGCCATCCAGCGTGGGGGCGACGACGAGGCCGGAGAAACCGACCAAGTGTTCGACACCCATGAATCCGGTCTGGGCACCGAGAAGTACGGGCTTTTGCGCGCCGAGCATATAGCCGATCTCGACACGGGCGGCCTGGTTGCTGAGGCCCTCGCCCAGCCAGAAGACACCGATATCGGACACATCCAGCGCTTTACGTTCCCATGCCACTTGTTTGGCGTGGGCGGCGGGCTCCAGCTCGGGGTCGATAAATGGTTCGCGGCGAGGGTTGATAAAGGTGACATCCATGCGCGAGAAACGCTGGAAGAAATCAAGGCGCCAGTCGCGTCCACGGCTTTGACCGCCGAGATAGACGCGGGGGGATGGCATTTTTCCGGTAAAGGAATCGTCGGGCTTAATGAGGGTGTACATACCGATAGTCTTCATTCGCCGCGCTTAGGATGCGTGTTCCAGCTCGAAGAAATCAAATACTTCGCGCGGGAGCTTCCAGTCTTCCGCCCATTTCAGGTTCTCGGCCGGCAGTGGCGTAGTGGCTGCGCCGCCTTGAGTGCTGGTGCGGGTGCGTTCGTCGGCACGCTTGAGGCGCATGACCATGGCCGCGATCTCGTCACGCTCGGCCCCCACCAGTGGTTGGGGGGACATGGCGGGCATTTGGATAACTTTCGCGGAATAGGTCATGGTAATTAGGCGGCTTTCTCGGCTTCGGTCACTTCAAAGTAGTCGAAGAAGGCGGCAGGCAGAGACTTAAGGTCGACCCGGCCTTGAGGATTCTCCAGCATATCAGCGATCGCTTGCTCGATAATATCCATGCCACCATCTCCTTCTTGGTTATGAACCTACGCTACGCGCGGGGCACGCGGGGCTCAAGCGGAGCTGCCTGTTTTGGGGCCACCCCTGTAGCGCGTTTGCCGCAATGCATGCGCGTTAGAGTGGCAGGAACGGAACTTAAGCGTAACGCGCCAACCAACCGTTGAACGCGACCAGAAAATCGTGAGCACTATTGAAATAGCGGCGTTGGAGTTGCTGGTTTTCCCATTCGGCATGATACGCAATGTTTTCTTCCTGCGTATAAAGCTTAGTTATGGGGAAGCAGACGGTGTTGTTATCCCACGAGCCGATGGGGAAACCTGTGGAGGCCATGGAGGGTTGGATGGTGGGGTCGAGGATCTTCCATTTGTCGTCGATGAGGACCTCGACATAAAAATGGGTCACGGTTTCGGACTGCGGCCAAAGCGAAATGATCTCGGCAGGGACCACTCCTTTCGGCCAGACGGTTTCCCCGATACGGCCACGCACGGTATAACCGAGGGCACCGAGGCGCTGGAGAAGTTCCAACCCCTTGATGTAGCAATTGTGGCTGGGATCGCCCAAGTGCACGGGGACACAGAATGGACGGGACTGGATTTCGGCGAAGATCTCGCGCGCGGTAGCGTGGTTGTTTTTCATAATAAAAACGCTAGCCGTGCGCAACCGTACATGCAAGCAAAGCGAAGCGGTGTATCCGCCGCTAGTTCTTAAGAGATTGCGCTTTGGCGTAAGCTTCTTTTTTACTTAAACCTGTCGTTTCGGCTATCCAAGCGGCGGTATCCTTAACGCTTGCACCTGTTTGAAGTTTGGCGAGAATGGCGGCGTCGGTTATTTCGACCGGTGTGTCTTCTTCGGCATTACCATGTACGACAATCACACATTCGCCTTTGATCTCGCCGCGTGCGGTCAGGGTTTCGTGCAGCGTTGCGAGGTCTGGCCCCAGCCATTCTTCGTGCATTTTAGTCAGCTCTCGGGCCAGCCATACAGGGCGGTTGCCGAAGACGTCCAGCATCGCTTCCACTGTAGCGGCCACACGTTGAGGGCTTTCGTAAAAGACCTGCGTGAGGGGTGACGACTTGATGGCAGCGAGCTGTTTGTGGAGAGCTGCTGTTTTACGCTCGGGGAAGCCGACAAAGCTGAACCCCCCGAAGAAACCGCTACCGGCGACGGCGGCGATGACAGCACTGGGGCCAGCAATCACTTCCGTACGGATACCGGCGGCGCGGGCCGCGGCAACGAGATGCGCGCCGGGGTCGGAGATGCCGGGCATGCCGCCATCCGACACCAGCACCACCTGCTGACCTTGCTGGAGAGCGGTCACGATCTGGCTGGCGCGAGCGGTTTCGTTCTCTTTATAGCAGCTGAGCATTTTGGGCGCGGTAAGGCCTAACAGGCGGTAGAGTTGGCCGGTACGGCGGGTATCTTCGCACGCCACGAGTTGTGCATTGGCCAGAGCTTCCCGCGCGCGCGGCGAGAGATCGGACAGGTTTCCGATGGGAGTTCCAACCACTTGCAGGAGGCCGGGAGCGGTTAGTGCTTGATTTTTCATGTGGCGCACCTTAAACCAAGTGCAGTTCGACTTCCAGAAGGAAACACCGTATGACTGTTATGACACTTGAACATGCAGTGCAGGAACTTCATCGCCTTAGTTTGAAACACAAGATTGAGCGCAAACCGCTGTTCGATTTTTACGAGAGCCACAAGGCCGATATTCTTGTCGAATTGGACAAGGTTGTGGGCCGCCGCGTGTTGAAGCAGGCGGTTATGAAGGTCTTCAGTGCCCGTGGATACTCGCTCGATGATATTCTTGCCATTCGGATGGCCACAGATTTGCAAACATTTCGCAGGCCTCCGGTGCCACAACGCACTCGCAAACCGGGGTATCGACGACTCCACAACTCTGTCTGAACCTACTTTTTTGAAGCCCGCCGTGCGCGGGCTTTTCTTTTTGCCGTGCGGGTAAGGTTTTGCTACAAAGGCGGCATGAATACCGTGGGTGAAATTGCCAATAAACTGGAAGCCGAGCGCGACTTTAACGAGCGCCGCGTGTTTGTGATTGAGAACAGCGATGCGATTACCAATATTCTGGACGAGATCGCGTGGCGGAAGGGCATACGGAGCTTGATGAAGTATCATGTTGTGACCATGTTCAAGAACGCCGACTACGACATTGACCCCGAGCTGGCCGACATGATGGCGCACATGGTGCGGGCGTTACACCCCGAAGACCCGGATGAAAATGCCAAGCCCAGCGAGTATGACGATTATACTTATTAGCCCCCTGCCCGCCACTGGCGGGTTTTATTATGGATTTTGCATGCAAATTTAAGATTTTATTGTTAAGGTGGCTGTGAGCTTATCCCCCTGACCTTTTACACGGAGATTGTTATGACCCGTAGCAGTGCTTTGACGCATAGCCGAGCCACGACGCTTCCGACAGCGTGTGGGATTCGTTTGGAATTCGATTTTGAAGGCCGTAAAGCGGGGGAATACCCCAAGCTTGCCGAGATTAAACGGCGTGTGAAGCATTTGATGGCCGACCTTTACCTTGCCTATGGCGACGAAAGCTTTACCTACCGCGTGGACGACATTGAACTAGCCTGCCTTGTGGATACGGAGGGCAATATTTCTCCGTACCATGTGGATGTGGCGATCGGAATTGATTCTGAGGCTTTCTCGCTGGTGCAAGTTATGGAGTTTGCCCGCGAGTTGACCCTGAGTGTGGAGCGCCTTGCCGATACCCATGCCCGATGGGAAGCGGTGATACAGACCAATATTCAGATCGATGCGTTTTAAGATAAAAAAGCCCGCCGTGAATGGCGGGCTTTTGCTTTGCGCCGTGGTTTAGCTGTGGATGGCGCGGGCGTGGACGGCGAGGCCTGCTTCCTTGAACGCTTCCGCCATGGTGGGGTGGGCGTGGGTAGTGCGGGCGAGGTCTTCCGCAGTTGCCTTGAACTCCATGAGCGCGGCGGCTTCGGCAATGAGTTCGCTGGTGTTGTGGCCGATCATGTGCACGCCGAGGATCTCATCGGTTTGCGGGTGGGCGATGACCTTGATGAAGCCGGAGCCTTCATCGACAGCCAGCGCGCGGCCATTGGCGATGAACTTGAATTTGCCGACCTTGATGTCGCCGTATTTTTCAGTCGCTTCGGCTTCGGTGAGGCCCACGCCTGCCATTTCCGGGTGGGTATAGACCACCGAGGGCATGACGTTGTAGTTCACGTGGCCGTGCTGGCCGACGAGGATCTCGGCGACGGCGACGCCCTCGTCTTCTCCCTTGTGGGCCAGCATGGGGCCGGGGATGCAATCGCCAATGGCATAGATGCCGGGGACGGAGGTTTGGTAGTGGCTATCCACTTCGATCACGCCGCGGTCGGTCATTTTGACGCCGGCTTCGGCGAGGCCCATGCCACCGGTAGCGGCGCGGCGGCCGACGGCGACAAGTACCTTATCGCCGGAGATGGTTTCGGTTTTGCCATCGCGTTCGATGGTGACGTTTCCGCCTGCAACTTCTTTCACTTTTGCTTGAAGAACAAACTCCAAGCCTTGCTTTTCAAATATTTTTTTCGCTTCGATACCAAGATCGGCATCCATGATGGCGACGGGACGGTCGGCGACGTCGATGACAGTCACCTTGGCGCCGAGGCGTTGCCAGACACTGCCCATTTCAAGGCCGATCACCCCTGCCCCAATGACCACGAGGTGCTCGGGCACGGCGGGCAGTGCGAGAGCGTCAGTGCTGTCGATGATCGTTTTGTGATCGAACTTGGCGAAGGGCAATTCGACCGGCACGGAGCCTGCGGCGATGACGATGTTTTTGGTGTGGAGTTCTTCACCGTTATCCAGCGCCACCACACCTGCGGACTTGACGGTGCCCCATGCGTTTTTGACGGTGACCTTGTTCTTCTTCATCAGCATGCCGATACCGCCGGTGAGTTGCTTCACTACGGCGTCTTTACGGCCGAGCATGGTGGGGAGGTCGAGCTCCACGCCCTTCACTTTGATGCCATGAGAATCCAGCCCGTGGGCCGCGCGGTGGTAATGGTGCGAGCTTTCGAGCATCGCTTTGGACGGAATGCAGCCGACGTTGAGGCAGGTGCCGCCGAGGGCTTCGCGTTTTTCAATGAGGGCAGTTTTGAGGCCGAGTTGCGCGGCGCGGATGGCGCACACGTAGCCTGCGGGGCCTGCGCCGATGACGATGAGGTCGAATTGTTCTGCCATGGGGATAGCCTTGTATACTTTTATTGACTTTTCAAATGCTGAGGGACTATAAACCTCGCGACATATCTCCTCAACCCCCGTTTTACCGAAAGGACTGCATTATGCGTGCATTTTGCTATGTGACTTCGCTTGCACCGATTATGGCGGCAATACTCATCGTCTCCTTGCGATTTATTTTTCCGGCGGGTGAGCTCAGAATTCAAATCGCTTTTTCTTTGATGGCTCTGCTCATCGCTGGTTGCTTCTTTCTCTTTAGATGGAAGAGCCGAGAAGAAGAGTTTGAAGATGATGAGGATGACCAACATACGGGGAGGATTTTTGTCTCTTCGCTGCTGGCATTACACATTTTGGCTTCGTTCTATATCTCTCTGCCCCATAACTCCTTCAGTTACTGGTACATTGTGGGAATGCTTGCCGCTGTTGGGTTGGTGCTCACGATTGCAAGTTTTTACACTCTGCAAAGGCAACTCAAAGACTATGAATGGCAAAGTGTACTTTAAAAACAAAGCCCGCCGCGAATGGCGGGCTTTTTGTATGCGGTTGATTGACAGTAGGGTTATGGGCTTTTAGGGTGCGGCGAACTTATCTTTGCTAATCTCCCCTGCCCTTTATGACCTTGTGAAAGGAATACCCATGTCCGCTGTGGCCATGAAATTGCCCTCTCCCGTGGAGACCTCCGTCATGTTCGATTTGAAACAGAAAGAACATTACTACCTTGAACTTATGCTTGATTTTATTGAGCATGACCAGCGGCCACGGCCTTATCGCTCGGACATTGTAGCTGTGGTGAATGAGTTGCTGCGGGATTGCGAGTTTCTTTCCGGTTTTCAGGTGGAAGCCGTGAACGACGGCGAAGGTGTGGATACGCCGATTGTGAACGTGTTGGTAAGCCTTGTGCAAACCAACCTTGAGGAGGCCGCCCACGTAGGCCAGCAGTTACACCACGGCCTGAGCGCCTTGGCCAAGAACCAGCCGAACTGGCTGGTACTGGTAGGGATGAAGCTGGTGATGCCGCCTTTACGCCCGCTTTAACCTGTTACAATCGATTTGAAAGCCCGCTTTATAAAAAGCGGGCTTTTTTTTTGATGGTTATGACGGACAGCTGGCGTTATTCGGTACGGCCGGCATCGCGGGCGATGAAGTCGCGGGCGTGCATGGCTTGCTCGCGGATATCGTAACCGGCTTTGAGGAGACGGGGGCGGTCTTCTCCTGCGGTTTGATAGGCAACGATGAGAGTGGGCTCTTCGACGCCGGTTTCCTTGGGGGCCGGGACTTCGATGTACTCCAACACCTCGGTGCCGATGGTGAGAGGGATTGTGAGCTGGATGAAGGGGATGGGGCGGCCATCCGGTTTAAATGTTTCGCGGCGGGTGCCAAGGGTTAAAAGTTCGGTGAGGAGGATTTCCCATTCCAGGCGCGACTGGCTACGGAAGCCGACGTGGCTGATGCGGGCGTTGGTATCGACCAAGGGGCGGGTTTCGCGCACGGCGATGCGGGCCATAGTGAGGAGGCCTGCCGGGGTTACGGGTTCCAATGCGCGCCAGTCGGCCATGGATATCTCCTTTAATATTTAGGTTGAGATATTGTATTACATCAACATTTTGCATTCAACCGCTGCGTCTCGTTGCGCTCATAACAAAGCCCGCTTTATAGGCGGGCTTTAAGGGCGATTTTCGATTAGATATCGAGCACCATGCGGGCGGGATCTTCGAGGCAATCCTTCACGCGGACGAGGAAGCTGACGGCTTCGCGGCCATCGACGATGCGGTGGTCGTAGGTGAGCGCCAGATACATCATCGGGCGGATGACGATCTCGCCATTAACCACGACCGGACGCTCCTTAATGGCGTGCATACCGAGGATACCGACTTGCGGGTAGTTGAGGATCGGCATGGACATGAGCGAGCCGAAGGTGCCGCCGTTGGTGATGCTGAAGGTGGCACCGCTGAGTTCATCCGGCTTGAGGCCGCCCGTGCGGGCGCGGGCACCGAAATCGGCGATGGTCTTTTCGATCTCGGCCAGCGAGAGTTGATCGGCATTGCGGACCACGGGCACGACGAGGCCGCGATCCGAACTCACGGCGATGCCGAGGTCGTAATGGTTTTTATAGATGATGTCTTCGCCGTCGATCTCCGCATTGAGCGCGGGCCAGGCTTGCAGGGCGTTGACCACGGCCTTACTGAAGAAGCCCATGTAGCCGAGCTTGGCGCCGTGTTTTTTCTCAAACGCATCCTTGTACAGTTTGCGCATTTCGTTGACGCGGGAAAGGTCGACCTCGTTGTACGTGGTGAGCATGGCGGCGGTGTTTTGCGCTTGCTTGAGGCGGCCTGCGATGGTCTTGCGGATGCGGGTCATGGGCACGCGTTCTTGCAGGACCGAGGTATCGCGCTTGGCGGCCACCGGTGCCGGTGCAGCGGCCGTGGTGGGCGCGGCAGGTGCTGCTGCGGGAGCCGGATTGGTGACATCCGACTTGGTCAGGCGGCCATCTTTACCGGTGCCGGTGAGGCCTGCGGTGTTGGCGCCTTCGGCGACCAGTTTTTGCACGGCGGGGCCGGATTTGGCGACGCGTTCATCGGCTGATGCTGGAGCAGCGGTGGAGGGGGCGGCGGTGACGGGAGCTTCGGCAGGTTTGTTACCAGCGGTGGGTTCGACGTTTTCGTCGAGTTCGGCCATCAGGTCTCCAACTTTCACGGTTGCGCCTTTGGCGGTTGTGATTTTGGTGATCTTACCGGCGGAGGGCGCGATGACCTCAAGGTTCACCTTATCGGTTTCGAGTTCGGCGACCACTTGGTCGGCTACGACGGTGTCGCCTTCCTTCACCGACCATTTGGCGACGGTGGCTTCGGCAATGCTTTCGCCCATGGCGGGGGCTTTGATCTGGATGGTCATACTCTGGTTTCTCCCTAGCTATGAATTACTGAATGTGAATGGGGTTTACTTGCCGAAGACTTCGTCGACGATGGTCTTTTGCTCGGCAGCGTGGCGCACGGTGGTGCCGACAGCCGGAGAGGCTGAGGCCGGGCGACCGATATAGTGGAGGTAGCCGTTGGACTCGCTCCAGTTTTCGCGCACGTGGTACCAGCTCCCCATATTGCGGGGTTCTTCTTGTACCCAGTACACATCCTTCGACTTGTAAGCTGCGAGGGCGGCGGCCAATTCTTCGGCGGGCCAGGGGTAGAGTTCTTCCACGCGGATGAGGGCGACATCGGTGCGTTTGTCGGCTTCGCGGCGGGCGAGGAGATCGTAGTAGACCTTACCCGTGCAGACGACGACGCGTTTGACGTTGCGGGGTTCGACGGAGGTATCGGCGATCACGGTTTGGAAGTTGCCATTGAGGAGGTCGGACAGCGGGCTGACGGCGACCGGGTTACGCAGTAGTGACTTGGGTGTCATGACCACCAGCGGGCGCTTAACCGGATGCTTGGCCTGACGGCGCAACAGGTGGAAGACTTGGGCCGGTGTGCTGGGGTAGGCCACGCGCATGTTGTTTTCGGCACAGAGTTGCAGGAAGCGTTCGGGGCGCGCCGAAGAGTGCT
>QFOU01000049.1 GCA_003241595.1 Pseudomonas fluorescens | reverse complement strand
GGAGATATTGCCATTCTGAAGGGTGAGCCGAACCTTATTAGCCTTCACACGGCCAATAAAAGTTTCGGCTTCTTCAAGACTGCTTTCAATGTCTCGGATGGTGCGGATGTCGTGCAAAATCGCCGGGGCGTCTTTCATGGGGAGCGGTGCTTTCGTTCCTGGGCGCATTGTTCTTATTATCAAGCGACACAGATGGGGTGGTGTTCCATGGGGTGTAATGGTCAACAATGTGCCGCCACGCTTCTGAAAACACAACCGCTTTTTGTATCAACAGGCTAGGTGTTTATCTAACTCCATGAAATTCCGAATCCACAAATATTGGCACGCGGTTTGCATATAGGGGGAGCAAAGGCCGTTGGCCAAAGAAAAGTAACCACAGAGGAGTAGTGATATGCAGGAAATCTCCGTTCTCGCATCGCGTGTGCTGACAAGCCAGCGCCGCTACGACACTGTGGCCGACAACGTCGCCAACCTCAATACCAGTGGCTACCGCAAGCTCGAGCTGGAGTTCCAGGAAACCATCAGCCGCCCCAGCAACAAAGCGACCGCCAGCTATGTCTCCGATCGCGCGGTGCACGTTAGTCAGCAACAGGGCGATATGGAAGCGACTAACAATCCATTCGATGTTGCGATTGGGGGTGAAGGTTTCTTCGCGATCGATGTGAACGGCACCACGCAGTACACCCGTCGCGGTCAGTTTGTGGTGAACAATGAAGGTATCTTGGTCACTCCCGAGGGGAATCCCGTTCTCGATAACGGCGGTGCCCAGATCCAGATTCCCCAAAACAGCAAGACCGTAACCATCGCTGGTGATGGCGCAATCAGCAGTGAAGCGGGTCAGATCGGACAGATGGGTGTCTACACTTTTTCTCCGGCCGATATGAAGAAGCTGGAGCGTGCAGGCACAAGTGCCTTTATTCCCATGTTGGGTGCTGCAGCCGTGCCTATGGAAAACGCCCGGGTGCGCCAAGGTTTTCTCGAAGGGAGCAATGCAAAGGCGACCGAGGAAATGGTGAACATGCAAATGGTCAGCAAGGCCTACGAAACCAGTCTTAAGCTCCTCAAGGGCATGGAAGACTTGGAAAGCCAAGCCATTCGCAGTCTTGGCACGCAATAAGCATAGATAACCCTATTCAAATTTAACAACCGACACCGAAGACGAACAGGAACCCCCGATCATGATGCAATCTCTCCGAATCGCCGCCACGGGTATGAATGCCCAGCAACTGAACGTCGATGTGCTGTCGCATAACATTGCCAACTTGAACACGACGGCGTTCAAGCAGAGCGTGCCGGCCTTTACCGATCTGGTTTACCAGAACCGTATCGGTGTGGGTGCCATCACGTCGTCGGCTGGTACGCTGGCTCCCACGGGCCTGCAGGTCGGTCTGGGTGTGAACGTTGGTAGCACTTACAAGATCATGGAGCAGGGAACCATCAACCGTACCGGTAACCCATTCGATCTCGCGATTTCCGGCAAGGGCTTTTTCCGTGTGATCATGCCGGATGGTACCACCAATTACACCCGTGATGGTTCTTTCCAGATCAACCAGGATGGCCAGATGGTCACCAAGGAAGGCTACCAGTTCGATCCCGCCATTACCGTTCCTGCAAATGCCACCGATTTCACGGTCACGCAGCAGGGTGTTGTGAGTGCCAAAATCGATGGTGTGACGACCGAGCTGGGTACCATTACATTATCCACATTCATCAACCAGGCTGGCTTGGAAAGCTTGGGCGATAACTACTACCGCGAAACCGAGGCCTCCGGCGCTCCGATCGACTCCAACCCGGGGGAGGATGGTACAGGTACTATCACTGCGCAGGCGCTCGAAACCAGTAACGTCGATGCCATCGAAAGCATTACCCGCCTCATCACCGCACAGCGTGCGTACGAGCTGAATAGCAAGGTCATCACCACGGCCGACCAGATGCTGAATACCCTCACGCAGATGAGCTAATCTAAAGGGCTTATCGTGAGATCAGCGCCCCGCTGTGCGTCCGGCTCTGTCGGGCGTACGGCGTTTAAGGGGGTGAAAAGTCAGTGAAACACAAGTGGAACGTAGGTGGTGAGACTTGCAAAGCGCTTGTGTAAGTTATCATTTACGCACTTTGGCACAAAGTTTGCATTGATATGGGTAGGAGAGGGCTTGAATAAGCCCATAAGGGGTGATCGACCGATCACGAACAAAAGAGAAAACCATATGTCCAAATCTATTCTCGAATGGCTGAACAACGAACCTGAAACTGTCGTTCTTCAACGCGACAATGCGTTCGCCATGCTGACCTGGAAAGACTTCAACCAACCGGCTGAAGCTTTTATCAATATGCAGACCATTGCCTGGCTCTTCATCCTTGCCGCCGGTATACCCGTGCTGATGATGTCCTAAGATATAAAAAGAAGGAAAAACCACCATGCGCCGCATTCACTTCGCTTCCCTGATGTGTCTCATCGCCGTCCCGGTAGGGGCCGAAGGTCTCGCGCAATCCACCATGGTGGCCACTCTTCTTCCACCGCCGGTAGAAGCTCTCAAGGCGCTCCCTGCGGCAAACAATATGGTGAGTGTTCCGGTGCTCAAACAGCCGGTACAAAAAGGCGAAACCATTCAGGCTGACAATGTCATGATGCAAGAGATTCCCACCTCCCAGGCGTTTGCCAGCACCATCACCAGCATGGATGAGCTTGTCGGCCAGCAGGCCGTACGCCCCTTGGGTGCTGCAACACCCGTGAATCGCCTGCATGTTAAAGTTGCCGCACTCGTATCCCGTAATCAATTGGTCATAATGATTTATCGCAAAGGCGGTATCGAGCTGTCAGGCCGTGCGCAAGCATTGGAAGATGGTCAGGCTGGCCAAACCATCCGCCTGATTAACCCCGCAACGCGCAGTTCCATTACCGGTACCGTTACGCGCGATGGGTCGGTCGAAGTGAATTAAAACTGGAATTGGACGAAAGACTCACGCCATGAATCGCATCGCAACTTTTGCACTGGTCGCCGCCGCCAGCCTGGGGGCCTGTCAAAATCTCACGCGTCCAGAAATGACCGCCTTGGATAAAGGCCTTGGTACGCAAACGGCAACGTCACTGAATATGCCGGTAGCCATTCCCCAGCCGGCTACTCCACAGCCGGGTTCTCTCTGGGTACCGGGAAGCAAGCAGTTCTTTAAGGATAGTCGCGCCCATCAGGTCGGAGATATCGTTACGATCATCGTGCAGGAGAATGCGACCGCCAAAGTGGAAGCAAAAACCGATGCCTCCCGCACGCATAACCAAACCGCAGGCTTGCTTGATTTCCTGAACCTTGAAGGCAAGTTGACCTCGCGCGGTATTCCACTGGGGTCGACCAACCTTGTGAACACCCGTAGCAACCGCGATTTTCAGGGCGATGCAAAAACTGATCGTAAAGATAGCCTGACCGCCTCCATTGCCGCCGTCGTAACACAGGTTATGCCGAATGGTCTGCTGGTGATCCAAGGTCAGCGCGAAGTGTTGGTGAATTATGAAAAGCAGGTCATGACCCTCCAGGGCTTTATTCGTCCGGAAGACATTACTTCGCAAAACACTATCTCCAGTGGCAAGATCGCCGAGGCCCGCATTGCGTACGCCGGCCGCGGTGTGCTGGATGACGCCCAAACCCCGCAGTACGGTGTGCGCTGGATCGACAAGATCATGCCTTTCTAAGTGCGTAGGAGTCAAAAAAAACGGCGCCTCCCAGCGCCGTTTTTCGTAAGGAGAGTGCTCCGTCAGTGGCCGCGCAGTTTGCGTGAGCCGACGCCGAAAACATCATCGATTTTGCCAACAGGCATACCGAAGGCGGAAGGGCGCTTCGAACGGGCAGCCAGTGCCAGTGCAAAAATGACGGCAATAGCCAGCAGGATGGTGATGGGGCTTACAGATTCCATGTCATATTCCTCCTCAGGTTTGGGCAAAAGCGCCCTATGACAATGTCTGAACTCAGGTATTTAGAAAAACGCAATACAGAAGGCTAGTAAACAAAGTATGGTATTGCACCTGCCACTTCGCAACTGTCCCGTCTAAAAACAGTACATCAAACCCTATCCCCCTGCGATGTTTCGGCACGTCGCACTGCAAGACGGCCCGTTGCGGGGCCGTCTCGTTGTTCAATGCTCAGCTTTTCGCACACCAGGGTCATCATAATGGACATGGGGTGGAGTTCGGTTGCGCTGGAAGTAAAGTTCCAATCGCTCCGCTTCTCGCTGTTTGTGCCTGTATGCGTCACTCATTTTGGTGCAGAAGGTCACGAGCATGTGCAGCCATTTCATGGTCGCCTCCCATCAGGCTGGTTGGAGAATGATGCGGAATCGTAAACGTTGGCAGGTCTGTTTGGAAAAAAACATGTAAGTCGCAAGATGTTGATACCGTTACGCTGCGCCGCTCAAAATCGACCGGCAAGAATCTCATGAAAAACAGGGCGATCCATCTTTACCCCCTGTCGCGTTTTTGCACGCCGCAGGTTGGTGCTTAGCCGATGTTTACCGAACGTGGCTGACCGCGACGCTTACGTTTCAAGTCCATCACAAACGCCATGACCTTGGCGATCACTTCATACAGCGTGATCGGAATCGGCTGGTCGATCTCCACACTGCGCCAAAGTTCACGGGCCAGCGGCGGATCTTCATAAAGGGGGATGTTGTTCTCGGTGGCTACTTCCCGAATGCGCATGGCTACCGCATCCACACCCTTGGCCACAACGGTCGGGGCGGCATCACCTTCTTCGGGCTTATAGCGCAATGCGACTGCATAGTGGGTCGGGTTGGTAATCACAACATCGGCATTGGGCACATTAGACATCATGCGTTTGCGTGAGCGTTCCATGCGGATTTGCCGCTGGCGCATTTTAATGTGCGGATCACCTTCGCTGTCGCGCATTTCCTCTTTCAGCTCGTGCGCGCTCATACGGTTCTTCGCAATGTACTGGAAGCGCTGGAAGAGAAAATCGCCCAACGCTAAAATGGCCATGATCGCCACCACAACCCCCAGCAACCAAAGCAGCAGGCGCTGAATCTGCATAAGCATGGTGGTGGGTTGGCTATCAAGCAGTCCCAGCATGTCGTCGCGGCGTAGCCACATCACCCACACCATGGCACCCCCGATAACGGCGATCTTCACAGCACTTTTAAGGAGCTCAACAATACTTTTCAGGCTGAACATCCGCTTGAAGCCCTCAATCAGAGAGATTTTGGACAGATTCGGCTGCAGGGGTTTGGAGGAAAATACACCGCCGTTCTGGATCCAGCTGCCCAGATAGCCCAATACCAGCATAAGTAAAAAGAGGGGCAGTAGCGAGGTCAGGAATGTCATGCTGACGGTGCTGAGAGCAACACCAACGGCAGCGGTATCTTCCATCGACATATCGCCCGCATTCTGCAATATCCCGCCGCCCATTTCCACCAAACGACGCAAGGCCCAGGGGCCGGCCAAACCCACAATGGCGATCATGCCCAACACACTGAAGAGGTTGCTCACCTCTTTGCTGTACGGCACGTTCCCGTCTTCCTTGAGCTGTCTTAGTTTTCGCTCGGTAGGGTCGTGGGTTTTACTGCTTTGGTCTTCATCATCCGCCATAGACGTTACCCTAACTCAGGGGCGGAGAAGGCGCTAGCACAACGCCTAATCGCTAGGCCATGCCGGTGAGGCGCAACAGATTAAACCTAGCGGAGGTAATCCAGCAGCGTTAGCTGGCTGACTTGTGTAATGACCGCCATGCTTGCCTGCAAAGTCGCAACCTGCTGGGAGAAGGTGATCATCGCTTCCGACACATCCACTTTCTCAACGCTGTCCAGATTGTTCTGGATGAAGGTCTGTTGTGTGGTGTAGCGTTCGGTCTGCTGGTCGATGCTGTTCATCTGGCCGCCCACGTTGCTCACCAAACTGCTCAACGAGGTCTTGGCATTGTTGAGAGTGGCGATCGCGTTATCGATCTCGGTCACATTGTTGTTCTGCAAGCCATACCATAAGGCTTCTAAGCCCGATTTCACCTGGGCGAATGCAGGGTCGTCCCCCAGTACGCCATATTCCATGGTGGTGCCGTTGCCGCTGACCACGCTGGCCAGTTGGCCATCGCCCTGATACCAACTGGTATCAAGAGGCTCACCACCGAAGGGGGTCGGGGTCGAACTACCACTGATCGGCGCGGTATTGGCGTTAGAGCCGCTGAAAATGTACTGCCCGTTGTACTGGGTGTTGAACAACGCATAGAAGCTTTCCGCCAGCGCTTGGGCCTTGGGGGCCAGAGAAGCGCGTGTCGAGTCCGAGTTCTCGTTACGACCGGTCGTGGCAAGGCTGGTGGCTTCGCTCAAAAGGTCGGTCATTTGCTGGAGCGCGCTTTCCGTGGTCGTCAGCTGGCTGTCCGCGCTCTTCAGGTTAGCAATGTAAGTGTTGGTGCGGTTCTGTACGTCGCGCAGGGTTAACAGCTGGTTGGCAGTGCTGGCGCTGTCCGAAAGGGTACCACCCTTCAGACCGGTGGTAATCTGGTAGGTGCTCAGGGCCATACCGGCGTTAGCCTGCTGGAGGCTGCGCAGCGTAGCGGCGTTCTGGGAGTGGGTGGCGATGCGGGCGACCATGGTATTATCCTTTGTCTATCCGGTTAATGAAATTAGGAGACGGTCTGCATGAGTTCTTGCAGCAGGTCGTTGGCAACGTTGATGATACGTGCACTGGCTTGGAAGCTGCTCTGGTACACGATCATCTGCGCAAGCTCTTCGTTGATGTTCACACCACTCACGCTGGCGGCAAGTTCCTGCGATTGCGTCAGCATGCTGCTGGTGAAGGTCTCGTTGGCCTTGGCCGAAGCAGTGCTGACCGCAAGGTTGCTCACTACGGTGTTCAAGTAACCCACGGCCGTGGTGTTCTGACCACCAAGGCCGCCGGCACTGCCAAATTGGATCTTGCTGTCGGCAAGACCGGCCAGTTGAAGAATGTTCTGGCCATCGGTGCTGGATACGCCGCCATCATCACGCATGCGGGCAACGGCCAGCAGGTCGGCATTGGCCAACAGGTCGGGGCGTACGGCAACGGTGCTGGCGCTGTCGGTGCGTGTGAACACGTTGTTCATACCCAGCAGACCCATGGCACCGCCATGCTGTTGGGCGGCAGCGCTTACGGTTGCGCCATTGGCCATCACGATGCGGGAGTTCGCATCCGTAGCTTCAACCTTCAGGTTGCCGGTGGCATCAAGGCTGGCCGTCAGTTTGCCGGCCATGTTGGGGTTTGCGGCGATCTGGGTGTTGATCTGGTCGCGAATGTCTTCCATGGTCAGTTGGCCATCCAGCGGATCGGCGGCCAGAGTCACTTCAAAGGTGGAAGCGGCGGGGGCGGCAGAAACAAGGTTGCCAAGGCTGTTGGTCACGCTGATGCGCAACGTGGCGCCATTGAGGTTGGCCATTTCCGGACGGGTAGCATCGGTCAGCAGGTCAGTGACCGAGCTGTAGTTCGTAAAGTTACCGCTGGTCAAAGCCTTCATCGGGGGGTAGCTGGTACCCTGGCTGGCAATCTGGTTGATGGTGCGGGTAAAGGTTTCGGTAAACTCATCGACTTGGGCTTGCAGTGCCGGTACGGTTTGGTCGCGCACTTCCGCCAGAGCCTTGAGGCGGCCGGTGCTGAATTCACTCAGGGGAACGGGGGTCTTGGTTTCAGCAAGGGTGCCGTCGTTACGAACGTTCTGGGTCACCACGCTCTGGTAAGAGCTGCCGACTTCCGGCACGCCACGGGAAAATTGCACATAGCCGGATTCATCCACCAACTTGCGGCCATTTTCCATATTGATGCGTACGCCACCGGTGCTGGTATTGGTGGTCGCCTGGATGCCGAGGTACTTGGAAAGTTCAGCAACCTTGAGGTCACGGCTGTCCATCATGTCGTTGTTGTTGGCGCCATTGCCGCCGGCCTGAAGGGTAACGATCTGTACGTTCAGATCATTGATGTCCTTCAACAACTGGTTGATGGTGGTAAGATCGGTAGTGAGGGCTGTGTCGGCATCAGTCGCAACCGCTTTCAGGTCAGCGCTCATGTTGTTCAGCGCTTCGGCGGTCAGGTTTGCCTGCTCAACCACATTACGACGCAACGAGGAGTTGGACGGATCGTTGGCCAGCGTGTTCATGGAGGTAATGAATCCACCCACCACACTCTCCAAACCACCAGAGGCGTTGGAGCTGGTGAACGTCTCTTCCAGCGAGGTCAGGTAGCTGCTTTTGGTGGTCGCGTAATCAGCAGCCGAAGTGGCGGTCAGTACACGGGAGGTCAGGAAGCGGTCGGCCACGCGGTTGATGGAATCAAGCTGAACACCGTTCCCAAAGCCATTGATGGAGCTGGCGCTGGCCTGAATGGTCTGGCGGGAATAACCGACCGTGTTGGCGTTCACCACGTTGTGGGAGACGGTACTCAGCGCGGCTTGCGCATATTGCATGCCGCTGGTTCCGATACGAAGGGCGCTTGTAAGACTGCTCATGGCATACAAGATGCAAGCTGCGTGCCAACTTTCCCTAAATGCAGAAACGGGCCGCCAGGCCCGCTTCCGATGAGGCTTTTAAATGCTGGTGGCCAGCAGGCGGGTGTTGTTGTCGCTCATGGTCATGGCGCCGTTGGCTCCATAGGTCTGGGCACGGGGAGTAGCAGCATCCACAGTATCGCGGATGGCAAGGATCAGGTCGGCCCGTAATTGGTGGGCGGCCTGCAACATGGCGACATTCTTAACGGCAAGCTCCTGGAACTGTGCAATCTCTTCAGCCAGCAGGTTGGCCTGACTGCGCGCGGCAGTATCGGCTTTCCACAGACTGCCAGCTTTCTTCATCTCGGCCAGCATCTGCTCCAGACGGAGGGTAAGGCGGCGCTTGTGCTGGATGCGTTCATCCACCAGCTTGATGTCCTGTTTGCCAAGGCCGTGGTTTTCCTCCACCAGCAATGCCATCAGTTCGCGGCAGGTGCGGCGGGCTTCCACAATCTCGCCGGAAGGCGTATTTGCCGCAGCGGTCGGTACGTTGTAGGGGCTGGGTTGGGTGGTCATGGGTGGGTCCTCCTCAATAAACGGTTTGAAAAACTAGTTGGCGCTGTAAGCTTGTACCGCGTCAGCAGGCATGCCTATTTTGGCGTTATGCGCTTCCTGCTGCTTCAGCAATTGGTTGTAGATGCTCTTCGAGATCCCGAATCCACCGGAAGTGGTAATGGCATCGGCCATATGCTCGTTCAGCGTGTGGCGGAACATCTCTTCGCCGGAGCCACCAGTAAACGCACCTTCCATGTCCGGAGCCATCAATTCCATCACCTGATAGATATAGAACGCTTCGAATTCGGTCGCCTTGGTCATCATCTTGGTGCGGTCGCTTTCGCTCACGCTGCCGGTGTAGGGCTTGCTCAGGGCGTTCTGCTTGTTGGCTTGGCCGGCAAACAGGGCGCTGCTCAGGTCGGGGGTGGTTCCAATGCTGGCCATGTTACAGCACCACCAACTCAGCTTGCAGGGCACCGGCAGCTTTGATGTTCTGCAAAATGCTGATGATATCGCGCGGCTTCACACCCAGGGCATTCAGGCCCGAAACCAGATCCGAAAGGCTCGCACCGGTGTTGAGGATCTCAAACTTGCCGTGGTTCGGGTCATCATCAATGGTCTCGATCTTCGACTTGTCGGTCACCACGGTCTGACCGGCCACGTTAAAGCTCAGCGGCTGGGAGATCTGCTTCTCTTCGGTCACTTTAATGGTCAGGTTGGCGTGGCTGATGGCCACCGAGGAAATCCGCACATTCTCACCCATCACAATGGTGCCGGTCTTCTCATCGATCACCACGCGGGCTTCTGCGGCAGGCTCCACCATCAGGTTCTCGATCTTCTGGATGATGGACGCGATCTCGGCTTGGTAGCGCACCGGAATGCTCACGGTGATCTTCGCATTGTCGCTGGCCACCGCAAGGTTCTCCTTGAACGAGGTATTGATGGCGTCGCGCAGGCGGGTCGCGGTGGTAAAGTCGGGCTGACGCAAGATGAATTTCAATTCGTTGCCAAGGGCGGAGAGTTCAAATCCGGTTTCGCGTTCAACCACTGCACCTTCAGCAATGCGGGCCACGGTGGTGTGGTTCTTGGTCAGGGTGCTGCCGTCTTTACCGGTGGCAATGAATCCACCCACAACCACGGCACCTTGCGCAACGGCATAGGTCTGGCCATCGGCACCCATCAAGGGGGTCGCCAAGAGCATGCCACCTTCTAAAGATT
>QFOU01000048.1 GCA_003241595.1 Pseudomonas fluorescens | reverse complement strand
ATCGGCGGTGATGTTCTGGCCGTTGGGCGTGCTGAGCTCGTACTTGCCGATGTTCTCGGAGGTGATGACCGCGCCATTGATGAACAGGGTTTGGTTGCGGTAGGCAATGCGGTCTCCCGGTACGCCGACGATGCGTTTGATGAAGAGCGTTTTGCCAAGGCCGAAGAAGCTACCGGGGAGGCCCGAGCCATCGCGCTTGAAGACCGCGATATCGCCGCGTTTGGGATCGCGCTCCCAGAAGAAGAAATCGGTAAGTGGCATGCGGTTGCCGTAGGCGAATTTGGTGACGATGAGGTAGTCTCCCACCAGCAGGGTTGGCATCATGCTGGAGCTGGGGATCTTGAAGGGTTCGAAGATAAAGCCGCGGATGCAGAAGAAGGCGATGAAACCGGCGATAAGCAAGGTTTTCAGGAAATTCCAGACAGAGGTGAGAGTGGCAGACATTGGGCGTGTTCTTTTCTTGACGCAGGTGATGAGCGGTTATCGCTCAAATACGCGTTTTGGGCAACCTAGAGCTTCTCGATAATGGCGTAGGCGGAGGCATACTCGCCGTCGTCGGATGTGGAAACATGGACGAGGTGGGATTCGTAGCCGTTTACGGTACAGTGCGGCTTGCCCTTATCATCGCGCGTGACAACGATATCGTGGAAGCTGACGGCCATGCCGATGCCCTGCCCTGTGGCTTTGGCGACGGCTTCTTTAATCGCCCAGCGGCGGGCGAGTTGGCGGGGGCCCCAGTGGCCTTCGCGTTCGGACGGGGCGAGCACGCGCTCGAGGAATTTAGGGCCAAAGCGCTTATACGCGGCTTCGATGCGCGGGATGTGACAGATATCGGTGCCGATGCCAAGGATTGTACTCATACATCGTGCTTAGCACGGTGTGTGCGCAGGCGCCAGTACACAACGATATAGGTAAGAAATGCCAAAGGACCGCCGATGACGAGGCCGCCGACCATGGTAGGAATTATTACGGCGGCAAGCATGTCGGGAAGCTCGGCCAGCAGTTGGGTAAAGCTTAAACTGTGCAGGTGCGATAAACCGGTTGTGCTTTGAATATGAAGGATGGATTTTCCGAGTTTGAAGCTTGCCGCCCACATCGGGCCTATCGTCCACGGGTTGGCGAGCATGGTTCCGACCAGTGCGGCCATGAAGCTTGCGCGGAACAGTAGAGTGAGCAGGAAGACGAGAACAGTGTGGGTGCCGAGGACGGGGAAGAAGCTGACCATCACCCCCGTGGCAAGGCCCATGGCGACCGCATAGGGTTGGCTGGATTGGCGGATAAGTTTGAGATAGAGCCAGCGGCAAAAGGACACCATGCCCATGCTGGGCCAGAGATATTCGCGCGTGCGGGCCGAGAATGTACGACGTTTGGAACTGTGCAAACCGCGTTTACGGTGGGGGCGCCACGGCTTCATCGACTAAGCTTCGGCCTTGAGGGCACGGGCGGCTTTGCGTTCGGCATTGCGTTTGAGGCTCGCTTCCTTCACACGGCGGCGGTATGCCCAGAAGCGCTTAACCTCCCAGTGAGTGAGCCAATAGCTGATGATGGCCAGCGGGATACCGATGATCTGGCCACCCACCGCGACCGGCAGAAGCACGCTGCGGGCGAGGATGCGCCAGTTTTCGAGGAAGTATTCCATATTGAAATTCGCCATGAGGCTGCGGAAGCCGATGCCGTGTTCTTCTATCGGGAAAATGATGAGGCCGGTCTTGTAGCAGATCCACCAGATGAACGGCATTGTCCATGCGTTGCCGAGCAGTTGTCCGACGAAGGCGGACATCATGTTGGCGCGCAGGAGCCACGCGAACGTGACAGAGAGTGTGCCGCCCAAGCCGGGAAGTGGAAGGAAATTGGCCCACATACCGATGGCCATACCCATGGCGACGTGGTGAGGGTCGGAGGCGCTACGGCGGATTTTAAGGAGAACGTACTGTATCCAGGCTTTCCAACCCATGCTGGGCCAGAGCGTATCTTCCCATTTTACTCCCCAAACCGTAGCTGGCGTGCGCGAAGCCCGACGGGTGGCGTGCACACCACGCTTGCGGGTTTTAGATACGCTTAGCCAGTTCACGCCGGTTCCTTTATTGTTTTAACGTCATTGTTATTAACACCTGAGTTTGGGATTGGCACCCTCTGGTTGTAATTTGCTTCTAATTTTTTGGGCAGTGTCGGTTATTGGTAAGATAGTTAAGTTTTATTTAAGGGCGAGCGCGTGTTTTATAGATCTCTCTTATTTTTCGAAACTTCTAATCAATGCTACTGAAGACTTTCTAATCTTTTCCCACTCACCCATGAATTTCTTGCTGAAGCTAATTTGGTAAGAAATACCATTCTCTTCAAAAGTCATTTCACAGGAAGGCGAATAGCCTTCTCGATCTTCACTACAAATCATCATCAATGAAGGATTGGAAGTATTATCAATATATACTTCGTTGGTAGCCACAGCGTTTTTACTGGATTTAGTTTCAACCACGCATCCCTGCGGTTTAGTCGTGGGATTGATAGCCTTGCCTTCCGCGGTAAACATTTGAAGACCAAATTGATTTCCCCTTGATCTTAATGGGCTTAAACGACGGCACATATTATTAAGTCTCTGCGCTGTTGAGACACTTTGATTAGGATCAATTAACAGAATTATAACATGATTTCCCCATCCTCTAACTTTATAATCTCCTTCTTGGGAGTTGAGGGGCTTCATATCGGGATATTTCGCATTAATGCTAAAGGACCTGTTATCTTTTACGTCTGATCTCAAAATTTGATAGTTGGAAGGAAACTCATAAATCTTATTCATGAAACTGAGTTTAGTTGTTTGAGATTTATCCAAAGTAAATGACACGTAAATTGCGCCAGCAATTAGCCCAAAAACTATAATAGCTTTGGCAAGAAACTTACGTTGCATACGAGCAACTTTCTTTTTGTTTTAAGTAAAGCATTGTCGTTTGATTAAAGCGTGAAAATTATTTGAGTGCGAGTGCACGTTTTTCGAGGCCATGCCATGACGCCCATGCGAATGGCACAACGAGGATGGCTGTACAGATAAAGTTAGCCCATGCCGATATGGTTCCGCCCGTGTACCAGACCAGCCACTGCTGGATGGGAAATGCGTAGATGTAGACCCCGTAGGAGATGTCTCCGTTTTGAGTGAAGCGCCAAAGTTTAAGCGGTTTGTAATAAGCCCAGAAGAGCAAGGCATAGGGGCCGACGAAATACCACGCGTAGGCCATGTACCCGAAGTAAATTCCGGCTGCGAGGATAAGAGTGGCGGCAATGGCAAGGCTTATGTTCTGCGGGATCTGCTTCCACCACACGTAATAAACGGCACCGGAAAGGAAGGCCATTTGCATAGTGATGCCTTTGTTGCCTGCGAACTCGGCCCCCATTAACACCACACAACCCAGCACAAATGCGAGGACACTGAGAGGGCGGAGCCACTTGCTACGAAGGATTCCGCACACTCCAAGAATAAGAACCGCGAGGTAGCACTTTAACTCGTGCGAGAGAGTCCAGAGCGAACCGTTGACCGCGGTGTTGGGATTGGTGGAGAAGACGCCGGGGAGCGGGTATTGCATATTCACGGGAATGGCATTTTTAAGGTAGCTGTAGGTGTGGCGTTCGGCAAAATATTCGGACAGCGGCAACGTGGTGACCAAGGGCCCGAGCACGAATGCGCAGAGCAACACAAGGGGAATGAGCGCAGGAATAATGCGGAGGAGGCGCGCCTTAAGGAAGGTCTTCCAATTGGGATTGCGCGCGTAGCTACGGGTAATGAGGAATCCGCTGGCCGAGAAGAAGATCAGAACTCCGAGAGTGCCGGTGTCGATTCCGCCGACATGGCGTGTACCCGTGAGGGCGAACGAATGGGCGAAGAGCACCATGAACGCCGCGAACAGGCGAATGAAATCGAGGTTGTTTTGGCGGGAGGTATCGACGGACATGTTGTGGTTTTAGCTGATTCCGGGTGGATAGGCGATGGAGGTGCTTATGGAATAGGACTTAGAATTTGCCCCTGAGAGGGTCTTCGTATTTACCGGACGTAAGACGAAAGGTGAAGGTGGTGCCTGGTCGGAGGTTTCTTTCAAACAGGGCCCCTGCCCCATTTGAAGAAACCTGACCGCAAGGCACGGTTTCCCGCAACTGCTGTGGGGAACTTTAACTCCAGCCGTAGATCTTTTCGACGCGGAGCATGACCTTGAGACCGGAAAGGTGCTGGATGAGCTTGTTGAGGTGCTCTTTTCCCTTGATCTCCATTTCGCAGCGGATGGCGGAGCTATCGGCATTACGCGATTCGGTGGCGATCTCGATAATATTGGCATCGGCGTTGGCGATGGTGCTGGTAATAGTAGCCAGCGCGCCGGGGTCGTTACGGACATGGAAGCGCAGGCGGCAAACGAACTGGCGGAGGTCGCCATGTTCGGCTTGGGTGCTCCAGCGCACGGGGAGCCAGCGATCCGGCTGGTCGGCAAATTGTTCCAGATTATGGCAGGTGCGCATGTGGATGTTGATGCCCTTGCCGGTGGCGATGATACCGACGATATCCTCTCCTGGAAGCGGGCTACAGCATTTGGCGAAGTGCACCGACATACCCGGGGTGATGCCTTCCAGCCCCACGGCTTCATCGACGATCTTGCCCACGTCTTCTCCGGCCTTGCGACGTGCCATACGCTCGGCCGCTTTTTCGGCGGCTTTATCGGCCGCCTTGAGGATCTCTTGCTGGGAGACGACTTCCGGATTGAGCGCTTCCATGATCTGGCGCGGGAAGAGGCGCCCCTGCCCTAAGGCGGCGTAAGCATCTTCGGCGTTTTCGACCTGTTGGACGGGCAGTTTGGAGGCGACTTTGGCGAGGTCTTTTTCGTTCCAGCTCCAGCCATCGCGGCGGGCGGCGCGTTCGAGGATCTCGCGGCCGAGGCGCACTTGCTCCACACGCTCTTGCTGGCGGAGGAAGCGGTTAATGGCGGCACGGGCGCGGGAGGACACCACGAATTCCCGCCAGCCGGGGTTGGGCTGTTGGTGCGGGCTAGTGACGACCTCCACCATATCGCCGTTTTCGAGAACACGGCGCAGCGGCACGACCGAGCCATTGACCTTGGCCGACACGGTTTTATTGCCGAGATTACTGTGTACGGCGTAGGCGAAGTCCAGCGGGGTAGCTCCGCGCGGGAGCTGGATGACGTCTCCCTTTGGGGTAAAGGCGAACACGTTATCGGAGAAGAGTTCCAGCTTGGCGTTCTCGTAGAATTCGGCGGGGTCATCAACCCCCTGCAATTGCTCGACGAGGCTTTTGAGCCAGCGGTAGGGGCTAGAGCGGGAATCCTTAGGTGGTTGGGCCGTCTGGGCGGCGAGCTGGGCTTCCTGCGTTTTCACGTCGGTTCCCTCGCCCGGCTTGTAGAGCCAGTGCGCGGCCACGCCGTTTTCGGCGACATCGTGCATTTCGGTGGTGCGGATCTGGACTTCCATGCGGTTGCCGAACGGACCGACCACGCTGGTGTGCAGGCTTTGGTAGCCGTTGGGTTTGGGGGCCGAGATGTAATCTTTGAAGCGGCCGGGGATGGCTTTGAATTTATCGTGCATCATGCCCAGCACTTCGTAGCAGGCGCGCTTGTTATCGACCACGATGCGGTAGGCGACGATGTCGGTTAACTGATCGAAGGCGAGGCTTTTACGCACCATCTTTTGGTAAATGCTGTAGACGGCTTTCTCGCGGCCAGAGACTTCGGCCTTGATACCGGCTTTGACGAGTTCATCTTTCAGCACCGTGGTCACGCGGTTCACGAGGTCGTCTTGCTCGCGCCATTCTTCCATGCGGCGGGTGATGGCGGCGTATTCATCGGGTTCGAGAATCTGGAAGGCGAGGTCTTCCAGTTCGGCCTTGATGACGTGGAGGCCGATGCGGTCGGCGAGTGGGGCGTAGATATCGAGCGTTTCGCGCGCGATGCGTTTTTTCTTCGACTCGTTACTGAATGCACCGAGGGTGCGCATGTTGTGGATGCGGTCGGCGAGTTTGATGAGGAGAACGCGGATGTCCTTGCTCATGGCCAAGAGCAATTTGCGGAAGTTCTCGGCTTGCTCGACGGCTTTATCTTCGAACGAAATTTTCGAGAGCTTGGTGACGCCTTCGGTCAGTTCGGCGACTTCAGCACCAAAAAGCTGCTTCAGTTCTTCGTAAGTGCTGAGAGTATCTTCCAGTGTATCGTGCAGGAGGCCGACGGCGATGGAGGCATCATCCAGTTGGAGATCGGCCAAGATACCGGCCACCGCCAGCGGGTGAACCAGATAGGGCTGGCCTGAGGCACGCTTTTGGTTGCCGTGAGCCTTCATACTATACACATAGGCGCGGTTGATGAGCCCCACATCGGCTTTGGGGTTATAGGCGCGGACTTTTTCTATAAGCTCGTACTGGCGAATCATTACTTAGATTGTGGCGCGAATCGGTCTTAAAAACAATCGTAGCAAAGCACACGGCCACCATTTTGCTGAGGGGGTGTAGCTTATAGGAAAGAAAGTGCCCTTCATAAATGCGCGAAGGCCCGGATAAACCGGGCCTTCGCTAACCTGCTGCACCTTGCTCACAGTTTATCTGTGGGGCGGAGGCAAAGCCGGGAATAACCGAGAAGTCCGCGCTGAGACTCATCGGCAACCATCAGGATATACTGACCAGGAGTGAGGATCTTGGCGTAGGCGGTATTCCCTGCGTACTCGGTAAACTCAACGATGCGATCGGCGCGTGGCACCTTACCTGAATTAAGCCAGAAGGCCGGTGTGCGGTTTGCCCACTTGGAGGCCACAGCTTCGTCCGCCTTTGTGGGTGCGCCGCGCATAACGAGAAAGACGTAGGTGTTCGGTTTCTCGATATTGATAGCGTAGAGGTACTTGTTGCTGGTTTCGGCCCAGCATTTGGTTTTGGGATCGAGCTCGATAAGCTCGGCATTGGTCTGCTGCGCCCATGATGGAGCGGCAGCAAACATCAACATGGCAAGAAGCCATGCGAAGGTACGTGCCATGATGTTTCTCCTGAATGCGAGGCATTTCCTTTCTTCAGGTTACACACAATTGAATACACTTCAATAAAAAAACGACCCCACATACATGTGAGGTCATTTAAAAAGACGTTTCGTTATTCTTGTTATGCATATCCCGACACCCATTTGATGTTAGAAATCACACACCAAATCGGGGTGCGAGATATAATGGTAGTAGGGGCTTGGCATAAATCGACTTTCCCAGTACTGCGGGCGGCAGTTGAGAAGAATTGTGCGCGACCGCTTGGGCGACAGCGGCGCAGCACCGGCCTGAGCCGTATTGCGAAGCATTTCAGCCTGCTTGATGTTAGCCACGAAATTGCTCGTTTGCTCATTCAGCTTCGCATTGCTTGAGGTACCTGAAATGAGTGATTTCAGCTCCATCAGTTTGTGAATTTTTTCATTCAGAGACGGATCATCTGACTGAGCCTGCGATATTGACGGCGCAGACACGGTCAATGCCATGCTTAGCAGCATACTGCACTTGAAACGGGATTTCATGTTACTTCCTCTCGGGAATATTTCCAGAACAAGGAATTTGTTCTTTCTGAGAATAACCATACACCTAACCCCATTTAAAATGCAATCCTAAACTGTATACGCCCTTATCAGAAACAAAACCGGTCATTTCTCATTTGTAAAAATATGATAGCGACTTCTTTTCTTGTTTTGAATTTTGTGCAATAAAATAACCATGAGCAAAAAGACCGTGGCGAACAGCCCTTCCCCCTCCTCTTCCGGCACCCCGATGAACGCGACGACCCACCTTATTATCAAAGGTGCGCGCGAGCACAATTTGAAGAATGTCAGCCTCACCATTCCGAAGCGCACGCTGAGCGTTATCACCGGAGTTTCCGGCAGCGGGAAGAGCAGCCTTGCATTTGATACCATTTATGCCGAAGGTCAGCGCCGCTACGTAGAAAGCTTGAGTGCGTACGCCCGCCAGTTTTTGGAGCTGAACAACAAACCGGACGTAGACCGTATTGACGGCTTGGCACCGGCCATTGCGATTGAGCAAAAGACCACCAGCAAGAACCCGCGCAGTACCGTGGGTACCATTACCGAAATTTATGACTACCTGCGCCTGTTGTACGCCAATGCGGGTGTAGCCCACTGCCCCAACCACCCTGATATTGAGATTTCGGCGCAGACCATTCAGCAAATGGTTGACCATGTACTGGCGTGGCCGGCTGGCACCAAATTGATGGTGATGGCGCCCGTAGTGCGCGGCCGCAAGGGCGAGTACATCAAAGAACGTACCCAATGGCAGGCCATGGGTTATACCCGTGCTGAAATTGATGGTGAGTTGGTGGACCTGGCCGATGAACTGAAGCTGGTTAAGAATGAAAAGCATGATATTTCGCTCGTTATCGACCGTTTGATCTTGAAGGATGGAGATAACTCGGCTGTGGCCACCCGCCTTGCCGACAGCCTTGCGACGGCTTTGAAGCTGGGTGAAGGCCTTTCGGAAGTGGTGCAATTGGACGTTAAGGGTGCGGAAGGCCGCAAGATGTTCAGCGAGAAGCACAGCTGCCCGATATGTGGCCACAGCACCCAACTGGAACCGCGTTTGTTTAGCTTTAACAGCCCGTTTGGGGCATGCCAGACCTGTGACGGCCTTGGCGAAGTGATCTTTTTCAATCCTGATCTTGTTGTTCCGGATGACAATCTGACGCTGAACCAAGGTGCTATTCATCCGTGGCGTGAAAAAGATGGCCGCGACAGCTTTAAATTGAGCAAGGGCGGTTCTTACTACCTGAAGCCCCTCGCCTTACATTACGGCTTCAGCCTTGACACACCTTATAAGAAACTGCCTGAAGACGTGCGCGAGATGCTGATGTTTGGCAGTGGCAACGAGCGGATCGAATTTAAATTTGAGGGTGGGAAATCCAGCTTTGCAACCCGCAAGGTGTATGACGGCGTCATTGATATTTTGAAGCGCCGCTGGGAAGAAAGCAGCAACCCGTATTCGCGTGAAGATCTGAACCGCTACCGCTCGGCCAAGCCGTGTGAGGCCTGTGGTGGTGCGCGCTTGAATCCTTCCGCCATGGCTGTAACCGTGGGTGATAAGAACGTGCATGACTACACGCGCATGTCGATCCGTTCGGCATTGGAGTTTACCGAGTATTTGCAAACGACTTTGGATGGCGCGGCCGCACAGATCGCGACGCCCATCCTGCGTGAGATCAATGCCCGTCTTGGCTTTTTGAATCACGTTGGGTTGAATTACCTGTCGCTTGAGCGGACGGCGGGCACTCTTTCCGGTGGTGAAGCGCAGCGTATTCGACTGGCTTCGCAGATCGGGAGCGGGTTAACGGGTGTTCTTTATGTATTGGATGAACCGAGCATCGGTTTGCACCAGCGCGACAATACCCGCCTGCTGGAAACGCTGACCAAGCTGCGCGATCTTGATAACACCGTGCTGGTGGTTGAGCACGATGAGGATGCCATCCGCATGGCGGACTATGTTGTGGACATGGGGCCGCTTGCGGGGGCGCTGGGGGGTGAGGTCATTGCCGCCGGGCATGTGGATGATCTTATCAATGAACCGCGCTCCATCACCGGTCAGTTCTTGAGTGGCAAGCGCGAGATCAGTGTTCCGGCCAAGCGTCGTGCCACGGACAAGCAGCGCCAGATCACCGTGCATAATGCACAGGGGAATAACCTGCGTGGTGTGAGCGTTGATTTTCCGGTGGGTGTGATGACCTGCGTGACCGGTGTTTCCGGCTCGGGGAAATCGACCCTCGTTATGGATACGCTGCACCATGCGTTGGCCGCGCGTTTGAATGGCAGCAAGGAACAGCCTGCCAAGCATGGCAAGATCACCGGCCTTGAACACATTGATAAGCTGGTGAACATCGACCAGTCTCCTATCGGGCGGACGCCGCGCAGCAACCCTGCGACCTATACCGGCATTTATGGGCCGATCCGTGATTGGTACTCGGCCTTGCCGGAGAGCAAGGCGCGTGGGTATGGGCCGGGACGCTTTAGCTTCAACGTGAAGGGCGGTCGGTGCGAGGCCTGTGAGGGGGATGGTGTTATCAAAGTTGAGATGCACTTCCTGCCTGATGTTTATGTTCCGTGCGAAGTGTGTAAGGGCAAGCGTTTCAACCGCGAGACATTGGAAGTATTGTTCAAGGGCAAGTCGATTGCCGATGTGCTGGATATGACGGTAGCAGACGCGTACGACTTCTTCAGTGGAGTTCCGCGTTTAGCCAAGCAGCTTAAGACGCTGGCC
>QFOU01000047.1 GCA_003241595.1 Pseudomonas fluorescens | reverse complement strand
GGCAAGTTGCGCGCGCTGGAGCGGTGGCCGAGTGGCTGAAGGCAACGGTTTGCTAAATCGTCATACGGACAAAATCCGTATCGGGGGTTCGAATCCCCCCCGCTCCGCCAGAATTTGGGCAGTCGAAAGACTGCCTTTTTTGTTTGTTGATGTTGTTTGGTTTTCTTTTTATCTTTTTGAAAAAAATGAATGGAGACAAGTATGGTTTTAAAGTGGGTTGCGATTGGTTTGTTTTTGCCGATGCTTGGTTATGCTGATGTGGAGTCGGCGTGGAGGGAGTGCATTGACTCGCATCAGAGCAATATGGAATGGGCAAAATGTGGATATGATGAAATTAAGCGGCAAGATGTAATTGTTTCTAATGAATATTCGCGCACTAAGGTTGCTTTGGAGCGCTGGGAAGCATCTAGGAGATGGGAGCAATGCGACGGTTGTAGTGTGAAAGCTTTAGAAGAAGAGCAGAAGAACTGGTCGGTTTGGAAGGATTCGGCCTGTGAGTTTTATAAGCGAGCCGATTTTGGTCGGGAAACTGATGTTTTATCCTATCCTCATTGTAAGTTTAAGTTGATTGAACAGCGTGGGCAGCAGCTCAAGTTATTTGCTGATGATGTTGAATATAAGCTTTCGCGTTAACAAAAAGCAGCCAGTAGGCTGCTTTTTTTGGCCAGGAGATTTTAGTTCAGTAGTTTTTGTTGAGATTTTGTCTCGTTGTGGTTGATGAGGTGGGTGACCTTGGTCATGTTGTCGGCGATACCGGCTGTGACCACGGATTGCTCTTCAGTAGCGGCGGCGACGGTGGTGGCGCTTTCGACCAGGCCCTGAATACTCTCTTGAATTTGAGTGATGGCACGTGCCACCTCGTTCGCGATCGACTGGATGCCGTCGATCTCTTCGTTGATCTTGCCGGTTGAGTCTTCCGCTTGGGAGGCGAGGCGCTTCACCTCATCGGCGACCACGGCAAAGCCACGGCCAGCATCGCCCGCGCGGGCGGCTTCGATCGCTGCGTTAAGAGCGAGGAGGTTAATTTGGCCGGAGATGTTCTGGATGAGATTAGAAACCTCGCCCATCGCTTTGGCGGATTTCATGAGTTGGGCCACGGAGTGGTTGGCACTATCGGTATAGTTTTGCACGGTGTGCACTGCATCGCGGGCCATGCCCATACTCCGTGAGATATCGGCGATGGAGGTGGTGAGCTCTTGCACCGAGCCCGTGATGGCGCCGATGGTTTCATTCGTTTCCATGGTGGCCATTTTCTGGCGTGAGATATCGCTGGCGTATTTGATGACGCCCGTGATCTTGCCGTTGTTATCGTACTGCACGGTATAGGAGGCTTGCAGCCAGATCTCTTGGTTGTTCTTGCCAAAACGGCGGAATTCTCCGGTTTGGAGTTCGCCGCGGTTCAGGGCGTTCCAGAACTCTTTATAGTCGGAGGATTGGACGTAGGCGCCGTCGCAGAACATGCTGTGGTGGCGGCCTTTGATCTCATCCAACTGGTAGCCGGTTGATTTTAAGAAATTCTCGTTTGCATCGATGATCGTGCCATCCGGCATAAAGCTGATGAGTGCTTGCACGCGGTCGAACGATTGCTTGGTTTTGGTCACTGATGGCGTGATGTTGCTGGCAACCTTGACGATCTTGTACGGTTTGCCATCGGTGCCACAGATGGGGTTGTAGCTGGCCTGGATCCAGATCTCCTTGCCTCCTTTGCCGACGCGGCGGTATTGGGCGGCTTGGAATTGGCCGTTGCGCAGGTTGTCCCAGAACTCTTTATATTCTTTGCTGGCGGCGTATTCGGGTTCGACAAATCCGCTGTGGTGGCGACCGACGATCTCTTCCAGCGCGTAGCCCATGGTATCGAGGAAATTCTTGTTGGCCCATTGGATTTTGCCGGAGGTGTCGAATGTGAATGATGGCTTGGCTTTTATCCAATGCATTCATTATGTTGCGTTGTTCTGAACTTGCGCTGGACAGGTTGAGATATTGGAGCATGGGGTGGACCTTTGGTTGGGGTGTGGTCGGGTGTTAGGGGTGGGCTTTCTTAGGTGTAATCATGCCTGCATATGAATTTTACTCAATATCTGGTTGTGCTTATTTAAGATGACCTGTGGTTGAATTGCATCATTTTTGGATGAATATATTTATATTTATTATACGTTTAATATCACTTATTCATGCTTGGGCGATGGTGGAACTCGTTTTTGTTGTCTGACGGATTGCTCGTATATGGTGTGGTGTAAAAATGCATGCGGGTACTGTTATTGTGATGCGGGAATGGGCTGTGCGCCTTGATATGTAGGATGGTTAGCACCATACTGTGTTTATGTTGAGCTGCCGCAAGAGCGTATGGATGCGTTCGCTGACCCTTATGGGGTTGGTTCTTTTGTTGATGGTTGTGAGTGGTGACGCGTTTGCGCAGATGCCTCAGTATATTACCGTTGGTACGGATGCTCTGAGGGATCTGGGATTCCCTTATCTTAGCCCTGCTATCGACCAGCGTAATATTCTGATCAATGCGTTCAGTTTCCAGATGAGCTTATTTGGAGCTATCAGTGGCACTACCGGTGACGCTGTTCCCGCCTTAACTATTTTAGCGGCGACCGCAGTGTTGGTCGGTGCGTTGATGATCATCTTTAATCCTAAGCATCGTAAGGCACCCGTGCTGGGGACCTGGTTACTGCTGGTAATTATTACCTTGTTTGCTCCGTTTGGCAGTAAGTATCTTTTCTATCCTCTTACTGGGTCGGCTGTGAGAGGTTTGGATGCTGCGACAGGTGGTTCTAGCAATGGTCGGATCACTGATTGTAATGGTAATAACTATATTGCTTGCGGATTTACGCCTCAGCTGGTTGGTGTGCATATCGCGTCTGTGCTTCAGTTGACGTTGTCCGACATGTTCATGTCCCGTCAGTGGAAGGGCTTGATCGAGCAGAGTCTTGCTGAGAAATCATTGCTGAATGATGCTCGGTTGGACGTGGGGAATGCATGGTTGATGCGTTTGAACACTCTCCAGTCTCCTTCTAACTGCGGCGGCGGCTTTAGTTGGAATAAGCAGTCTGTCTATCGTGCTGATCCAAGTTCTTCATGGGCGCAGGAGAATGATATGAAGTATACTTATACCATGGCCTCGGAGTGGGCTAACCTGCGTGAGATCTTTGGACGTGATGCTGAGCCGGGTAATATGAATAGTTTCCGTCGTGATCTTACCTCTGCTCCGCCAACCATCGTTCTGTATGATGAAAGCGATTTTCCATGGAGTGGGGGCGGTACGACTGGAGGAGCTTCAAGTGGTGAGATCAATGGTCGTCAGAACGGCTATGCCAATGGTATTAATAGTATCTATAGCGCTCTTGTGGATGGAGCTCCGGGGGTCAGTTTCAATGCTCAGGCCTCTGGTACTATTAGCATTAAAGATGCTTTGGATGACCTTGAGTCGAAGGGCTTTTTCAAGGCCGTTCGAACTGAGTGCTCATTATGGAGCGATTATCTTAACCCGTGGGGGGACAATGCGAAGGCGTGTGGTATTCGTACTGGGTTGATCTTTACCCGTAATACACTGAATGCGGATGATCAGGGGAATAATGCGGATTCCATGCGGAAATGTTATTATGATCGTGGGAACTGCTTTGGTACTGGAAGCTGGTTGGGACCTGTCAAGCAAGCCAACGCATTCCGTGAGATCCTTCAGTCTGCCAAAGCCAAATATGTCGATCCCCGTGGTACTATGAATGCCACTGTCTCTTCTGGGGCTAATGATCCGTTCTTGTGGGAATTGATGAAAGTCAGAGATGATGGAGGGGCGGATCTTCTGTCTAGTCAAATCATGATGACAATGCCTGTGGGCTTCGTGCATTACAGTCCGCCGACCGAGGACGGGGGCGAGGCTGTGCGGACCGGTGGAAAACCACGAACGGAAATGAGTTGCTTTGAGAGTTTGAATGACCTGACCAACGAAGCTATCAATAAGGTTTTTGGTCCAAACAGCAAAATGCGGGACATGCAGCCGTTGCAAAAGTTGTTGGTGGATCAAAGAGCGCTTCCAGCAGCGTCTGAACCTCTACTTCGTGGATTTAACGAAAATGATGTTTATGATGCCGGTATTGAGGCTCAATGTCGTGCGAGTAACTATGATGAGTCCGGTACTATGCAGTTGATCAACTGCGTGGATTTTGCTGGAAAACAGTTTATGACGATGCTCGAAACAGCATTCATGCAACGGGCCAAGGACCGATTGATTCAGCTTAAGAAGCTTAATCCGAGTCATCCGGATACGCTTAGCCCTGAAGAGCGTTATCAGGTGATGCTGACGTTGGTGATGGATGCGATCCACAGTTCGACAGTCGCCCGCCGTTCTAACGATGCCGAGAAAGCCGCTACTGATGCGACGACGAAGATCGACCTTGTCGGGTTGGATGGCCTGACCTCGTTCGGTGGAGCTGCTGCGACCATGTTCGGTCAGGTTCTGGCCAAGATCGGTGCCACCTTCACCGGCCCGCTTGCTTCGGCGATCGTTTACTTCATGAATATTCTGGTCAACATGGCGTTGTTGATCATCATCGTGCTGACGCCGATCCTGTTTGTCATTGGTTTGGCCATGCCGGGAGCCGCCATGGGAATGCTGACCATTGCGGTATTGGGGGCGTTCATTCTGAAGCTTACGCCGGTGACCCTGCTGGTTCTGAATAACATCGGCGGTATGGTGTACGACATGATCGGCGCCGGTGGCGAAGCCAATAAGGGCGTTATGCAAGACCTTATGATCCTTGCGATGGCGGGCTTGTATGCCAACGTGGTTGGATTGACGTTCTTCCTGCTCTTCAAGTTGGGTGATGCCTCTACCGTATTGAGCCGGTTCACCGCCATTGATGGCAGTGCCAAGCAGATCGCTGACAAGGGCTGGGACATGACCAAGGCTGCTGCGCTACTTGCTGCAACCACGGTTGGTACCGCAGTGACAGGCGGTATTGGTGGCCTAATCGGCCGTGCCCAATTGGGCGGAGCTGCCGCACGTGCCCAAGGTGAATTGACCGATGCACAGCGTGCCGCACAGATGGGTGGTAACCGTGATGAGCCCAACCCGGATGATCCGAATACGGCGCCTGGAACAGGGGATGGTCCGAGCGGTGGTGGTGCCGGCGGTGCTGCAAACCAAGTTGCTGCGGCTGAGGATCTTCTGGACAGCCAGCCTAAGACTCAAGAGGAGATCGCTCAGGCTAATTACGAAGAAAGAATGCGTCGAAGCGAGATCGGTGCCGAGGCGTTTGGTCAGGAATTGCGTAATCGCGCGCTTGGTTTAGGTGGCAGTGAGGGAGATGCGCGTCCGCAGGTTTCCCTGAACGAGCAGCAGTTACCCGATGGTCAGAGCCTTGCGATTCCGAATACTACCGGTGCATCGGAGGAGGGTGATGACCTGCCGCCGGCAATGGTGAGTTCTTCGGGTGCGCCTATCCTCGGCGGTGGTTCGGGCGGGGCTGCGGCGGGGTCTGTTGGTGGTGCGACTGCGAACCAAGCTCTTGGTGCGGGTGGTCGTCCGCCGGCCGGTTCTCAACAGGAAATGGTGCAGCAACGACTTAACCAGATCCAAGCTGACCGTACCGCGCAGAACGTGTCTTCCAGCATGAGCCGGTTACAGGCTATGGCTAACGATACGAGCCTGAAGCCGGAGACCCGTGCAGAAGCCCAGCGTGCCTTGAATATGGTGTCTTCGCAGATGACGGATGAGTCGATCCGTGATGCCAATCAGGTGATGGCCCAAGCTTTGGATACCCACCAAGATGGTATGACCATGCAGATGTACGAGGGCCGTCAGGTGCGTCGTGCTAACCTTGAGCATGATGTTGCGGCACGTTTGGCGAGCTTTAACGCCCAGTATGGTGCGCGTATGGATGACCTTTCCAGCCGCAAGGCCCGTGGTATCAGTTTGACGCAGAGCGAAGAAACCGAGCTTGCGAACATGAAGACCGTTGTGGATGATCTGAACTCCATCAACACCACCGAGCTTGTCATGGGTGATATTGATGCCCGTCTGGGAGCTACTGATAGACTTCGTACCGCTTTAGATGTGCGTGCTAATGCCGACAAGCTGCCCAGCTATAAGGCCAGCTTTGCAAGTGGGGTTTATGGCGCCTTTGCTGGTACTGGCGGCGGTTTGACCAAGATCCCCGTTATTGGACCGATGATCGCTGAGACCTTGAACGAGCGTCATCAGGCTCCTGAACGTGCGCGTGCATGGGCTGCTGCCGGTGGTTATGGCAAATGGAGCAAGCTGCAATCCAGCGCCAAGCGCATGGGCTTCTACCAGAAGGAAATGGCTCCGATCGCTGCCGGTACTCAGTATGAGGCCATGTTGGTGGGTGGTGGATTCCAGGCACAGGCGGATATTGCCCGCCAAGGTGTGATTGAAAACGTAGCCCGCAGCCGTAGCCTGTATGATGCGATGGTTGCCAGCAGAACCGTTGGTAGCATTGATAAGTTTAAGGCTGAGATCAATGATGACCAGAAGTTCAAGGCATCTGCCACTAACCGTATTTTGAACACCAATCCTTCTCTCAAGGTAAATAGTGACGAGTTCAACAAGGCGATGGATAAAGAATTCCAAACCGAGTTGACGCGTCGCTTTGAGAACTCGATCGATATGGACAAGAACCCCAACTTTAAGGCTTATCTGGATATTGGTGAGTTGGAAGGGTTGGGACGTATCCAATCGGCAGACCGTGTGCATTCAATCCGTACCGAGGCCCAATTTGCACAAGGAGCGGTTTATAATGCAAAGCGTCTTAAAGGTGGTGGCAATCGTTTAGGAGATCTGACGCCAGAGGAAATGCTTGCACAAGGCAAGGTTGAGGTTGAGACCGTTGGTGTCGCCCTGACGCCGGAGTTGTTAAATAGGAAGCGTAGCGCTGCTGCAGTTCGAAGCTTTGATAACACACTTGAGAATGTGCTTGTTGATAACTATGGCGTGGTTGAGAAGCTCCATATCCGTAACGATCCGACCTGGAATGCTGCGCGGGACATGGAATTTGATGCAAATGCCGCCCGTGCATTCTCGATGGCGAATCTTGATAATGACTATGTTGTTCTTGGTCACATCAAGATGGTGCAGGGCAAGCAGACCTCGATGGGATATGCCGGTGCTTATAATACCATGGTTGAACTCCGGAATGAGTCGAACAAGTTGATCTCTTCCCACATTGATAAAGCCCGTGCTGCTGGCGATAAGAGCCTGTTGGAGGCTATGGATAAGGCCGCTCAAAAGGTCACCAGTGGTAATCAGTCTGATATCAATGCTGCCGCACGTATTGCTGCTGAAAAATGGGCGAAGAGCGACCTTGCGCGCTTGAATGTGAACGTGCCAATGGAATCTGTCTTTGTTGAAGCCAAGACGAGTGCGGCTGCTAAGCTGCGTCAGACCGTTGAGGTTGCACCGGATAACATGGCGGCGCAGGCCATGGCCAACCGTAATGCTGCCATTAAAGTTGCCGGTGCGGCTTACATGGATACCTTCAATAACTCGCCTGAAATGCGCGGCAAGTTGGGCACGACGCTGAATATGATCAAGAATGGTCGTACGGTGAATCTCGGTACAGTTAGTGAATCGCTTGCCCGTGCCAACCGTGAAATCTCTGAGCAGAACCGCAACCAGTTGGATGCGGCGATGAAGAGCTTTATCCAAGCTCACCCGGATGCCTTGGTTGTTTCTCATACCGGAAGCGGCAAGAACCGAGTTTCCAGTGCGTACATTGAACAGCGCTATACCGATGAATTGAAGAAGTTCTATACCGATGCTCTGGGTGGACCTATGAGTCCTCAGGCCGAGGCGAACTTCAGAGATCGTTTGAAAGATGGAAAGTGGTTGATTGCAACAACAGACGATTAAGGCAGGTTCCGGTTCTCCGGACATCTGCCTTTAAACTTCAACAATAAAAAATGATGCTATGAAGATATCTGCTCTTGCTTCCCGATATGACATGACCCTGGGTGAGGGGCCCAACATGCTCGTGGCCAATGAAGCATGGTATGAGCGGAATCCGTTTCTTGATGTGCGTATTGAGGGTGTTTCTGAAAACCTTATGATGGACCCTGCCGGGACTACCGACGGCCATAACGTGGCGTATGACAGTACGTTCATGGACAGTATGCCGTTGGATAAAGATGTGCCGCTCTCACCGCTGTTTGTGAAAGATCTGGCAGGACGCAGTATTTACGTGGGATACGGGCCTGATCGTAAGTACAACATCGAGTGGGCGTCCTACATTCTGGGGGAAGAGAAGCTGCCTGAAAATGAGCGCAATGGATATATTCCGTTGTGTGTCTTTCCACGGTTTTGTCGGGATACCAGCTCTATGGAGGGGAATGAGCTTTTAGAACAGGTTTTTCTGACGAAGTTCCGTTGCCTTGAAATGAGCATGGGCTTTAATGGTCGTGTCAGCGGTATGGCCGAGGAAGACGACCTTGTGGCGGCCACGTATTTAGGGGCCAATTTGTACCCGTACAAGCTGCGTTTGGATACTTACTATGTGGACGGTTTCAAGCTTCCGCAGGTCAACCTTTTGTTTGCCCGTAATGAGATGGAAGGCATTAACCCGGCCGCGGCTCGTGCGTTGGGTGATGAGTTTATGGTGAAATGGGGTCAGCGCCCTGCCGGAACCACCTATGAGACATGGTTCGCTGGATTGGGAGAGGATGAAATTGAACGCCTTTACAAGGGCGGATGCACAGTTATACCGACCTTTGAAGCCTGCAATGGTTTCCATGTGGTGGGTCGCAATTTTGAGCTTGAGGATTATTGGCCGGGCCGTGCGGTCATGGGGTTGCACCTTGTTGTGGAAAGCCGCAGTGACAAAGCCCCTGTTGGTACCATTCTTGAAGTTCTTGAGCCCGGTTATGTGACGGGTGACAAGGTTAAGCCTGCCCACGTTATTGTGAGTGATGGCACGGGGTATGTAAGCCCGAATGTGAATGATCCTGAGGCTTTAGTTCCGAACCTTAACTTGCCGCATCCGCGTGTGAGTGCGAACTGGCGTGCCACCTGGTTGCCGACGCACCCTGAACACTTTGAAGCGCCTGCCATGTGGGGGTGGGATGTTGTGACGGGACGCTTTATGCAAATCGCCGGCCCGATCTGGGATCCGCTTCATTATTATTATGAGAGTGTGGATTTAGTATTGAAGGCTTTTGATGCCCACCCTCTGCGTGAGCGTAGGGGGTTGGTTCCGGTACCCGAGCACATGGAACAGCGGTTCTTCCCCGTGATACCGATGAAGACCTTTGATACGTTCTCGCGCGCTGAATATGTGCGTCGACGCAATAAGAGCGTTCTGCCCATCAGTTGCATCAAGTCGGTTCCGTTTGCTGCTGATGGCGCCGAATATAGCTGTGGTTTGGGATATCATCCTATGCCTGCGGAATATGAGTTTGAGTTGGATGTGTTCTGGTTCCCTGAATTGCATCCGTTGAATCGGGACCTCGGCACCGTGCCGCAAGACGTTGAAGACCGGCTTGCACCTGTTATTGCGCCTCAGGTTACTCCGGATACATTTGTGGCCAGTGTGGATGCGACAGAAGAGGCAACGTGGCTGACGGATGGTTCGGTCGTTATGGATGTGCGTGTTGATCCGTTTGAGAACTATCCGCAGCTGATGCGCTATGTTTCTGGCGAGATCGGTATTGATGCAGTAGTTCGTGTTTGCCCTGTGCCTTACCTGGGTAGCCTTGGAGATGTTTTGAATCGTCCCGCGACGGAATGGTGGCTGGGGGATAACGGTCTCAAGCTTGATGAGCCATTTGCAATTGAAGAGCTTGTGCCCGGTATTGCCGATGACCTGTGGGATGTGCGCCAGAAGGGAGTGCAACTGATCCAGTTCCGTCATCTTGTGTATCAGGAGAACCTTCCGCTTTACATGTTGGCGTGGTGGTATGGTTGGAGCGTTGACCAGCTTCAGGAATCTATGGCCGAGTGGCTGCAAAGCGGGGGTTATGAAACCGTTGAACCCATTGAGCCGGATGCGCCTGCGGAAGGACAATAAAAAAGGCCCCACAGGGGCCTTTTGCAGGTGCGAGGATTATGCTTCCTGAGTGAGGAGTGAGGCCAATTCACCGGTTTGGTACATTTCGACCATGATATCGGCACCGCCGATCAGCTCGCCATTCACGTAGAGCTGCGGGAAAGTGGGCCACTGGCTGAATTCCTTCAAGCCCATGCGCAGGTCGTCGCGGTCGAGGATGTTGATATCGTTGAATGCGACGTTGAGGTTGTTGAGAATGCCGACGGCGCGGGCGGAGAAGCCGCACATGGGTTGGCCGGCGGTGCCCTTCATGTAGAGGACAACGGGTGCGCTT
>QFOU01000046.1 GCA_003241595.1 Pseudomonas fluorescens | reverse complement strand
GCATCAAGGCGCGCAAGGAAGTTGTTGTCGTTATCAAACACGAACACGGTGGCCTGCCCAAGGTTGTCACCACCGGGAGACACCTTGTGCCCATATACAAAATAATCCCGACCAGAAGCCGCCTTCGTCTCCGTCGCCGGAAACTCGCTCTGCCGCAACCAAATGCTCCCGCCCGCCGTCACAAGCCCTTTGGTGGAATTCGGGAACACCACATTATTCCAACGCTCGTATTTCTTGAGTAGTGCTGCCGAAACCGGGTTTCCCACTGCAATCGCCATCCCACCTACAAGCAGGCAGGCAATCAGCGGCCCCATTAAAAAGCGACGCGCCGGCAAGCCGCTGGCACGCAAAGCTACAAGCTCCTGTCGCTTGTTCAATTGGTTCAGCCACACAAGGCTCCCGATCAATACGGCAAAGGGCAAAAGCTGAAGAAGCAGATCCGGCACTTTGGTTAAGCTCATAACTAGGGCCGTGCTCGTCGGGATATTCCGTCCTGCCAACTGGTTGATCATCTCGATCACGTCAATCAGGTAAATAAAAGTGCCAAGGCCCAAAATGGTGAAGAATACCGTCCCCAACCACATCCCGCCAAGGTAAACGCCCAGTGTCGGAGAGTACCCCCGTGTCGTGCGGTCGCGCGGAGACGCCTCCAGCAGCGTATCGCCCAACTGTGCAACGCGCTTGGTCATGCCCTTGGTGTTCGGAATCATGCTCATAATTACGCAGAACCCTTACGACGCGAAATAAAGAACGCAGCCACAATCCCAATCGCCGGCCAACCCCATTGGCCATACAAAGCCCAAGCCTTACCTTCCTGAGAGGCACTTTCCAGCACCATCAGAATGCCTACATAAGCAAAACCGCTCAACGAGGCCGCAACCAACAGCCGCCAACTGCTCTGGTGGCGCTTCGGCGGGCGCAATAACCACGCCGCCGCTAATAATACTAACGGAATTGGCGTCAGTGGCCACAGCAAACGCTTATGAAATTCCGAAATCATTTCGCGGCGCATTTTTTCATTTTGTTCTAAAGGTGCCGCTTGCCGCAATTCAAACAAACCATATTCCTCTTGCTCACGCTTGCGGGGGGCCACAACCTGCTGGCCAAGGCTCTGCCGAATATCAAGATTGTACCGGTCAAACTCCAGCATCCCGACGTTCTTGGGACCAACTTCCTGGCGTACACCATTCTTAAGGGCAAGCTGCGGGTAGCCATCAGCATCCAAAGTCACTTCGCCATTGCGGGCAAACCATGTCACCGGCTGGGCGGGGTTGCGGGTGTCATGCACTAAAATCTGGTTCAAGGTGGTGGGTGTCTCGCGCTCGCGCAGATAGATCATTAAATCCTTGCCCAACTGATTAAAAGTACCTTCTTCCAGTAGCAACTGGCCATTTTGGGTGCGTATCTGGTACTGAATATCCCGAAACGCCGTCGTACTCCGTGGCATCAAGTCCAAAAACAGAACGTAGCTGCACGCCACCATAGCCAGCGCCCATACTATAAGAGGACGCAAAACCGCCTGCGGACTATTCCCTAAACTAATAACAGCCGTCAGCTCATTATCTTCCTGCCAGCGGCGCAGCATGGCGCAGGTCGCAATAAACACGCTGATCGGTAAGATCAACGTCAGCAACTTGGGTATAAGGGTCAGCGTCAGGGTTAAAAATACCCCGAATCCCAGCCCCTTATTCACCACAAGGTCAAGAAATCTAAGGCTTTGCAGTAACCACACCAACCCTAAAAGTACACCTAAAGACATCGCCGTGGGTTTCGCCACGTCACGAATAACATAGGTAGGAAGGGTCATCATCGGCACCCTTTTACCAGTTTTCAGCGTAGCCCACCAAGCCAAATTTTGTGGATGCAAAAACACACCGTGCCAAAAATCATACAATTAATAAAAAACGCTGGGGGCAAATGTAAGGTTTGGAACTTGCGCCGCCTTTTAAACTAGTGTCTTTTATAAGCAAGAAATTTAATCCGAATTAAAAACCAAAATAAAGAGCCCACGTTCATGAGCCTGTTCACTCTCGAAACCGCGCGCCTTACGCCAAAATCCGCCCGCCGCACGGTGGTCGTATTCTCCTCCGGCAACGGTAAACTCGCCCCCTCCGCTCAGTTGGTGGATGAAGGTCTGGATGGCCTTATCCGCAGCACCATTCGCACTACTCGCTACCAAGGCGGGGCAGGGGAAATGACCCGCGTCACCGTGCAGAATGCACCTATTTCGCAAGTAATTGTCGTCGGCCTCGGCAAATCGTCGCCTGAACGCCGCGAATGGTGGAAAGCCGGTCTCTCCATCGGTAAACAACTGGATGCCTTGGGCGTCAAGGAAGCCACACTGGCGCTGGGCGATCTCGACGAAGCCGATGACGCCTTCCAAGCCGGCTGCGCATTGGTAGAAGGTATCTACATGGCCCTCTACCGCTTCAACCAGTTCCGCGAAGTGAAAGAGCACAACCAGCCCCGCTTCGAAAAACTTATCATTCAAACTTCCACCCGCGCGGCTCGCCTCTTAGAAGAAGAGGGGCCCAAACTCTTCGCGCTGCTGGAAGGCACCGACAAAACCCGCACCGCCGCCAACCTCCCGCCAAATATCGCCAACCCCGAGTACATGGCCGAGCAAGCCCGCAAGCTGGAAAAACTCGGCGTGAAGGTCGAGGTCATCGACGAAAAGCAGATGAAGAAGCTGGGCATGAACCTCTTCCTCGCCGTCGGCGGCAGCGCAGCTGTTGAAGACCAGCCGCGCCTCGTGCTGATGACCTACAACGGCGGCAAAAAGGGAGACGCCCCACAAGCCATCGTCGGCAAGGGCGTGATGTTCGACACCGGTGGCTACAATATTAAGATCCAAGGCTCCATGACCGGCATGAAGTTCGACATGTCCGGCGCCGCCGCCGTCCTCGGCACCATGGAAGCTCTGGCCCGCCGCAAAGCCCCCATCAACGTCGTCGGTGTCATGGCCTGCGCCATGAACATGGTCGGCCAAACCACCTTCCTGCCCGATAGCATCTACAAGTCCTACAAGGGCCTGCATGTCGAGATCGGCAACACCGATGCCGAAGGCCGCCTCGTCCTCGCCGATGCCATCGCCTACACCATCGAAAAGCACAACCCGGTGCAACTGGTCGATCTCGCAACTCTCACCGGCGCCTGCATGGCCGCACTGGGCGGCGCCTACGCTGGGCTGTTCAGCACCAGCAACAGTCTCGCCAACGCGCTTACCAAAGCGGGAGACGACGTCGGCGAACGCCTCTGGCGCATGCCGATCGACGACTCCTACGCCGCCCCATCACCGGTGGCCGATCTCAACAACAACGGCGCCCCCTACGGTGGTGCCTCCACCGGCGCGGTCTTCATCAAGCGCTTTGCCGATAAAACCCCATGGGCCCACCTCGATATCGCAGGCGTCGCCAATGCCGAAAAACTGCCCGGCGGGAACAAAGACCTCACCGCCGCCACCGGCTTCGGCGTACGCCTGCTGGTCAACTGGCTGGAAGGCATTGCCGCCACCCAAACCAACCCCTCAGCTAAAAAACGTGGACGCCCCGCCCGCATAGCGACCGAGGCCGCCGCAACCAAAGCAACCGCCAACACCGCCAAGCGTGGTCGCGGCCGTCCCCGTAAATCTGCTTAGAAGAAAGGACTCGCCGCCATGTCATCTCTCGGCCAAAAATGGAAAAGCCAAGTCACGCTTGACCAAGAAAACTATAACGAGCTGATAACCGACCTCCAACACCGCGAGGTCGAAGCGCAAGAATGGGTGCAGGATATCCGCACCCAAGGTCTCGCCCAAGGTATCGAATCCTGTATCGCCAACGGCAGCGATAGCCTTGGCCTGCTCGTACCGTCGTCCATTTTGTTTACAAATGCCTTCCAAGCCTTTATGGCAGAACAAAGCCACCACGATCTCCAAATGAACGTGGCCCTCAATGCCGAAGACGAAGAAACCTCCATCCTGTTGGTCACTCCCGCCCGCAGCTAAAGCTATAACCGAAAGCCCACCCATGCCCTTCGTCCGTTACGATGAAAAACTCAAGGCCCGCCTCGATCTCGATCAGGTCAACCTCCGCAAAGCCGCTACCGAGCTGCTGAACGAGATTGAAAACCATCTGGAAGACGCGCCCGCCGAGGCTGCCAAATACAAACCGCTCCAGCAGTACGCTCAACAGGCGCTGGATGGCCAGATCCAATCCCCCCGCAACTGGAGCATTGACCCTCTCCAAGCTGAATTCGCCAACGGCGACCTGCCGGAAGATATCGAAGATGCCTACGGCTCCTTCGCCTTCTACGCCCACGGCCTCACTATCGATCCATCCCCTAAGGTTACCATGAAGAACGGCACCGCCTACATCGAAGTCGACGCTTAAATCTACTTCGCAAAAAAGCCCCGCACTCAACCGCGGGGCTTTTCGCTATCCCTATCCCACCTAATTTGCGGGAAACCGTGCCTTGCGGCCAGATTTTCCAAAAATTCCATTTTTGAGAAAATCTCCGACCAGGCACCACCTTCTCTCGTCTTACGTCCGGGAAATACGGAGTTCAAGCCACACCCCATATAATTTTCCAACGCAGATCTTCAAATACAGCCTTAATTTCCTCCGTAAACCATGGCACTCTCACCCCCATATTAAAAAGAAGGAACCCCCATGGCCGTTAAAAAGCCCACCCGCAAGTCTGCCACCAAAACCACGGTCGCCAAACCCGCCACTAAAGCTGCAGCCAAACCTGCCGCTAAAGCCGCCAAGGTCACCATGACCCCCGCGATGAAATCCGCCATCGCCCATACCCGCGCACTTCTCGATATCCCCGCCGCCACCAACCGTATCGAAGCGGTTGCCGATTACGTCGTCGCCCACGCTAAAAAGAAGGGCTTCACCGTCGACCGCCAGTGGGACGACACCCTCCACATCCGCATCGAAGGTAAGGACAAAAAGCGTGTCGTCGGCTACGGCGCCCACCTCGACCGCATCGGCCTGATGGTCGACGAACTCTTCGACGACGGCACCGTCAAAATTTCTTCCATCGGCGGTCTCTATCCGGGCCACGTGATGGACGGCGTTACCGCCTCCATTCAAACCAAGAAGGGTCTGGTCGAAGGCGTGATCTTCCACACCGATACCCCCATCCACAAGGTTGGCGGCGAAGGCTTCGAAAAGCGTCCCCACAAGTGGAAAAACATCCGCCTCCGCCCAGATGCCTGCATCGGCACCACCAAAAAGAATGGTAAGGAGCGCCTTAAGGAGCTCGGCATCCAGGCCGGCCAGCTCGTCTGGCTCAACCCGCTGCTGGTCGTAAACGAAGAGTACCAAACCCTCCGTTCCCGCTGGCTGGATAACACTCTCGGCTGCGCCGTTCTCCTGTCGCTTATCGACACCTGGTCGGCCACCAAAGCCAAACCGAAGTTCACCGTAGACCTCATCTTCAGCGCGGCAGAAGAAGTGGGCATGGGTGGTACCTCGGTCATCCGTCCCGACATGACCGACTTCATCGCGGTGGATACATCGGTGGGCGAAGATGTCGAAGACCTCAACAACTGCGCTATCAAGCAAAAGGCCGGTAAGTACCCTTACTCGCTGAAACTGACCGAAGAACTCGAAGCCGCTGCCGACAAAGCTGGAGTAGGGTTCGAGCGTAAGTCATTCGAAGGCGGCGGTACCGATGCCGAGCAAGCCAAATCTGCAGGCTTTAAAGGCCGCCACGCCTGCATCGTCACCCCCATCTACAACCTGCACAGTATCGAAGCCGCAACCTTCTCCGGCCTCAATGCGGTCATCGAAACCCTGCACGCGCTGGCCATCGAAAAGTAGGGTAGCGTGTCACTACAAAAAAATAGGGGGCGCGCCCCCTATTTTGAATTTACGATCAAATAATTAATTGCACTCGTTCCATACGTAAGTCATGCGGTTGCCCGATCTATCTTGTTGGCTGCCGCAGTTAATTTGATCATTAGACAACATAACCGCATTAGGGCCAATAGCCTGTTCATATGCGCCGCACTGTCCCGTTTGTCGGGTTGCGGTTCTAAGTATGCAATTAGCGCTAGGGCGTACACAACCACCGTTGCTCAATACCATGCGGTTATCCCCACAGTGCTTAATATAGTTCACATTACCATACAGATCATTGGTGCGGTTATACAAATCGTTGGAACGATTGTATAAATCACCAATTTGCCCATTCAAGGTACTAATCTGGTTGTTAATAGTATTGATACGGCTATTGATGTTGTTCACCTGATTATCAAGTACGTTCAAACGGTTGCCGTGGTTGGTAAGGGTGCCATTAATGCCATTGATAAGGTTATGCAGGTTATTTACGCTGCCGAATAACTCAGTCGTCTTATTGTAAAGGTCATTGGTGCGGTTAAACAGTTCGTCGCTTCGGCCAAACAGGTCTTTAATTTGGGCCGCCTGTGTATTGAGGGTTCCATCAATAGTATTAAGACGCGCTTCCGCCTGTCCAACCCGACCGTTCAAAGAAGCGATCTGGCTGTTAATGGTAATGATTTCAGCATTTATAGCGTCAACGCGCTGACCTAACGCCACAATCTTGCTGTTTTCAATGCAGCCGTCCGCGTCAGCGCCACTGCCGGGGGCGTACAGCATAGCTTTGCGGTTGCATATAACTACTTGGTCTACACGGGCATTCACCATGTCAGATTTGGCAACAGAACTTTGCACAAGGCTGTTAAGGGCGGTCCATGTCATCTGGAGATCCACAGAACCAGCAGCACTCCGTTCTTGCGCATGGGCAGAGAACGTCGCGACAGTAAGCATTAAAGCTCCCGCCAAAACAATAAATTGTGTGTAATGGGTTCCCATTGCTTATTATAAGCATAATAAAAAACAAGTCTGACATGATAAGGCATATTGCCCCGTGTTTCCTGACAATCCCCTGTGATCAAGATACAACATGCAAAAACACAAAGGAGCTAATGCTCCTTTGTGATGGGTATTTAAAAGTAGGCTTTAGTTACACTCAACCCAGGCATACACATTAACTTGGCTTACATTATCGCCCTGGCTGCCTGATTGAACCTGATAGCTGGAAATCAGAACTGCGCCATTTCGCCAGCCACCGGTTCTAAATACACAGTTTGCAGCGGGTCGCACACACCCACCATTGCTCAACACCATGCGGTTATCACCGCAGTGCTTCATGTAGTTCACGTTGTTGTACAGGTCGTTGGTGCGGTTATACAGGTCATTCGTACGGTTGTAGAGGTCACCGATCTGCGCGTTGATGGTGCTGATCTGCCCGTTAATAGTATTGATGCGACTATTAATACTGTTCACTTGGCTGTCCAACACATTCAAACGGTTGCCATGGTTGGTCAGGGTGCCGTTAATGCCATTGATCTGGTTGCTCAGTGTATTTACGTTGCTATAAAGCTCGTTGGTACGGTTATAAAGTTCCGTGGCTTTCTTTCTAAGGTCGTCGCTGCGGTCGAACAGGTCGCGGATCTGCCCCGCCTGAGTGCTCAGGGTTCCGTCGATCGTATTGAGTCGGGCTTCAGCTGTTCCCACACGTCCATTTAAAGTAGTGATCTGGTCATTGATATTAGAAATCTGGGTATTAATGGTGTCAACGCGCTGGTTTAAAGCCGTGATCTTGCTGTTCTCAATACAGCCGTCGGCGTCGGCACCGCCACCCGGGGCATACAGCATCGCCTTGCGGTTACACACAACCACTTGGTCAACGCGGGCATTCACCATATCAGATTTGGCGACAGAGCTCTGAACAAGACTATTCAAAGCCGTCCATGTCATCTGAAGATCGACCGAACCGGAAGCACTACGCTCCTGGGCAGATACGGTGAAAGGTAAGGCAGCGAACATGGCTCCTGCCAATACAAGAAGTGCGGTGCGATGGGTTTCCATTGCTCATTATATGCATGATTTCAAATCTATCTGACATACTAAGTCATTCCGCCCATTCAATTGCTGACACCCCTGTCATGGCAATACAACAACGCGCAAGACACCCTCCCGAATTTCGGCTAGAATCCGCACATGTCTACCCCGATCGCATTCTATCACACCGTCGGAGACACCCCCGCCGCTCTGGATAGCGTGCTGCCACCATTGTTGGAAAAAGCGCTGAAGGGTGGCAACAAGGTGCTCCTCATCACGCCAACTCCGGCGCGCCAGCAACGTCTGGATGAATTGCTCTGGACCTATTCCGAATCCGCCTTCCTGCCGCACGGCAAGCCGGAGGATCCAAAACCCGATTCCCAACCCGTGCTCATCGCCACTGCCGATGACAATCTCACCGCACTCCTCGGCACGCGCATTCCCGTGCTGCTGGCGGGGGCCGAAAGTGTTCTCAATACCCTAACTTCCGCCAATCCCGGGCGCTTGCTTTATATGTTCACGGCGGCAACATCCGATGTCGAGCGCGGCCGCACTCTCTTCAAACAGCTTAAATCCGCAGGCCACCCACTCAGCTATCACCAGCAAACCGAGAAGGGCTGGGAGAAAAAGGCCTAGCCACAAAAAAAGAGCCTCAGATGAGGCTCTCTTTATAAGATCATAAAGGGCTGGCTAGGCCCTAACCACAAGGTGCTGCCGGATCATCCTCTGCACATTGTGACCGATCAACGGTGCGGGTGCATTGGCGGTCGCGGCTTTCAATTCCAGCAGCAACTGCACCAGTTTATTGAGAGCCATGTCGCCAAAGATGTGAATATCCTTTTGCAGTTGAGAGTATTTAGCCTTTCCTTTGCCATAAGGCGTCTTGATATCTGCGTGCTGCTGAATTTCATGTAGCCAGCCCAGATAGTAGCGCAAGTCTGTCAGCAGTCGTCGCAGCCCCGGCAGGGTCTGGGCCTTTTCGATCATGCTGCGAATGCTCACTTGGTCTCCAAAAGGAAATTCCAGATTGTGCAGCACCGGTCCGATATCCAAACCTTTGAACATGAAACTAATGCACACCTTGGGCAGTGTGGCGATGTAAGTCTCAGAATACATAGGGTATCTCCCAAAAAGAGGGAAGTCAAACATCAAAGTGCACCATCAACGTGCCCTTTATCGATAAACCATGTATCCAATCCCTACAACAAAAAACAAGAAAGCCTGCCACCCCAAGGGGTAACAGGCTTCTTCATAAACACCGCTGAACGTCAGCTGTAGCCATAACGCAGGCAAACAACCCCAAAACCCAAGGGCATCCGGGCAATGCCTTCGCCGCGCACATAAAGGCTGCGTTTCTGCTTCCTTACAGCTTCCATGACCGTCCGGATGCCCTCGCGGGCCTCTCGACGCATGCGGGCGGCAGCAATTTTTCCATGCAGTGTCCTTTCGTCCTGATAGTCAGCCGCCATCATAAGTTCAATCCATGTCTCAATAGCCAGAGCATTGGCCGAAGCTTCCGCCGAAGAGTGCATGTCGGTTAAGACATCCCGGATGAACATCCGTTCCGGAATATTAAAACCGGCACGAAACAGATAACCGTCCAAATAATGAACGATTTCAGGAATAGATAAGTGGCTCACGCAAACCTCCGCGTGTGTAAGAAGTGAAAAGGAACTCAAACAGAGAGATACTCAAACAAGTTGGCTGCTATTATAGGTTGTAAGCCTGAAAATTTCAAGTCGGCCAACCTCCTCTATCCTCTATCCTTTTTTCTCTTTCCTCCCAACTAAGCCCAAAAAACCGCCACTTCGCTTGCCCATCTCGCAGTATACGTTATCATCCTGCCCAATATGCCGTTGCTCACCGCCACTAATCTCACCAAAACCTTTGCCGGGGCAGGGGGTTCTGTCACAGCGGTGTCCGGTCTCACGTTCGAGATCAAACCGGGAGAGGTTGTCGGCCTCATGGGCCCTAACGGTGCGGGCAAAAGCACCACCATGCGCCTGCTGGCGGGCTATCTCACGCCTACGGCCGGAGAAGCCACCATCAACGGCCATCCGGTCACGTCGCACACCCGCAAGGCGCAAGCCAATATCGGTTATCTGGCCGAAACGCCTCCGCAGGAAGACGATCTCACGCCCTATCATCTGCTCACCCTGCATGCGCGTACACATAACATTAAGAATATCGAACAACAAATTGAATCAACATCAAAATTAACGCGGTGTAACGGCTGTCTCCACCGCCCGATGGCCGAACTTTCCAAGGGGATGAAGCAGCGCGTGCACCTGGCCTGCGCCCTTATCCATAACCCGCCGGTGCTGCTGCTGGATGAGCCGACCGACGGCCTCGATCCCAACCAGAAGCACGAACTTCGCTCCATGCTCAAAAAGCTCGCAGCAGGCGGCAAAGCCATTCTGGTCAGTACGCACGTGTTGGAAGAAGCCGAGCAGTTGCTCACCCGTGTTCTTATCCTCCATCGTGGCCAGATCCTGCTGGATACCACGCCCGCCGCACTCGCAGCACAGGGTAAGGGAGATCTCCACCTCGCATTCCGCGTTCTCACGACCAACCGCGCAGGCGAATAACCGAATTTCCATCTCATGATCATTAGCCCCGCCCTTACGCAATATCATCTCACCCGCACCCTGCAATCGCCCGCTACCGGCGTATTTCTGGTCTGTGGCTGGGTGGCGGCCATCCTGTTGGCATTTACTGTCGGGCGCTTCTTCCCCAACAACCGTGCCGATCTCTCATCGCTTATGGCTTACCTGCCATGGGTCATGGCGGTGCTGGTCTCTACACTGGCCATGCCGGTGGCAACCGAAGGCCAGCGCGGCATCACCGAGCGCCTCGCAACCCTCCCGCACACCGCCCTCCAACGCCTGCTCAGCCGATTCCTCGTCTCGTGGG
>QFOU01000045.1 GCA_003241595.1 Pseudomonas fluorescens | reverse complement strand
GGCTGCAAGGTAACCCTCCGTGGTGTACGTATGTATGAATTCCTCGATCGTCTGATCACTGTGGCTCTGCCGCGTGTTCGCGACTTCGAAGGCGTAAGCTCCAAGGCTTTCGATGGCCGCGGTAACTACGCTTTGGGTATCAAAGAGCAAATCATCTTCCAAGAAATCGACTTCGATAAGATCGACAAGATCCGCGGTATGGATGTCATCATCTGCACCACTGCTAAGTCCGACGATGACGCTCGTGCGCTTCTGGCTGCCTTCGGCATGCCGTTCCGCCGCTCGCGTGCTCAAACCACTCAAGGTAAGGGAGAATAATCATGGCTAAAGTAGGTATGATTAACCGCGAAGATAAGCGCGCCAAAACCGTTAAGCGCGACGCTGCAAAGCGCGCCGAAATCAAGAAGTCCATCGTGGCTGCCGAAGGTCTCGAAGAGAAGATGGCTCTCAGCCAAAAGCTCGCCGACCTCGACCGCAATGGCTCCAAAGCCCGCCAGCGTAACCGCTGCAGCCTCACGGGTCGTCCCCGTGGCTTCAACGGTCGCTTTGGTCTGTCCCGTAACAAGCTGCGTGAACTTGCCAGCCTCGGCCTTCTGCCGGGTGTTCGCAAGGGTAGCTGGTAAGGTTAACAGGTAAGGAAAGATAGAGATATGCCCGTTACCGATCCCATCTCCGACTTGCTCGTTCGCATTCGCAACGCTCAAGCACAAAAGCACAGCACTGTCCGCGTTCCGGCCAGCAAGCTGAAGGCCTCCATCCTCGACGTTCTCGTGGCCGAAGGTTATGTCAGCAGCTACACCACTGAAACTGAAGGCGCTCAAGGCACTCTCGTAGTGACCCTGAAGTACCACCAAGGCCAGCCGGTTATTACGTCGCTCAAGCGCGTAAGCACCCCGGGCCGCCGTGTGTATAGCCCCTCTAAGGAAATCCCGATGGTCTCCAACGGCCTCGGCACCACCATCGTCAGCACCAGCCGCGGCGTCGTTACCGACACCAAGGCCCGTGAGCTGAACGTCGGCGGCGAAATCCTTTGCCAAGTAATGTAAGCGAAGGGAGCTAGAATATGTCTCGTGTAGGTAAAAAACCGCTTCCGCTGCCCAAGGGCGTAGAAGCCACCATCAACGGCCGTTCCGTAACTGTTAAGGGTGCCAAAGGCAGCCTGACCACTGAACTGCCCGCGAACATCGCCGTTAACACCGCCACCACCGATGGCGTAACCGAACTCACGTTCGAGCCGAAGGGCAACCCGCGTCAGCTGTCTGCTGCCTGGGGTACCTCCCGTGCGCTGGTCAACAACATGGTTGTTGGCGTTACCACCGGTTTCAGCATCAGCCTGAAGCTGATCGGTGTGGGTTACCGTGCCGCTGTTCAAGGCCAACAGCTGAACATGACCCTCGGTTACAGCCACCCCATCGAAGTGAAGATCCCCGCGGGTCTCACCGTTGAGGTTAAGGACCAGACCGAAGTGACCGTGAGCGGCACCGACAAGCAGAAGGTCGGCGAATTCGCGGCCAACCTGCGTAGCCGTCGCGCACCAGAACCGTTCAAGGGCAAGGGCGTTCGTTACACCAACGAATTCATCGCCATGAAGGAAGGCAAGAAGAAGTAATCGCAAGATTACGACTTCGAACCTCGGTTCAGAAAAACCCCGCTCCGGCGGGGTTTTTTATTATTGAAAATATTGAATTAGAGAAACGGATTACCTATATGAAGCTCACCTTAATTGTCTCGGCCAACTGCCGATATTCACGGGGAAACACATGGACGTTCTTAATCTGTTAATACGCATTCTTCTGATTGCGATGGGGGCTGTGCTTATCATCGCGTTATTCGTACTTAAATTCACGATGTTCCTGATCCGCTTGTTATTCAAAAAGCGTGTCAAACGCCTGCCTACCGGAGAAAAGGTGATCGAATACGCCGATGGCCGCAACATGATCGAACTGAAGTCCGATCACGGTCCCACACGTATGGTGCGCTCCACTCCGGAGCTGCTTGCCAAACTCGCTGAACGCAAACCTAAGGGTCGGCTGGCCCGGTTTGTGGTCTTTCTGCGGGACTGATGCAGATCTTCTTTACAAACCACCCAGAAACCCCCGCCACACGGCGGGGGTTTTGTTTAAGGTTGCGCCTCAGGCTCACACCTGTACAATGCCCGTGTCCATACACCGCATCATGTTCTGTTACGGAGGAGACTCATCATGAAGACCATTCTCTACGCCCTGATCGCGTTGGTTCTGACGCTCTGCATTTTTTCGATGGTGGGCAAGCTCATCAGCCCGCCCGCATCGGTCGAAACGCGCAGTTTCTGGGTTCTGGCGATCATCACGATGCTCTTTGGCGTTCTGGCGCTCCTCAGCACATTCAAGGCCGTAAAGCATGTCCGGAATGAAAGCTGATTCGATATTTTGAAAAACCCGCTGCAAGGCGGGTTTTTTTGTCGGATATTTCATGGTGTTTTTATTCAATTTCCCTTGCCAACCCCATCATTTCCCTCCATATAGCCCCCAAGCATCTCGCTTTTCCACGGGGCTGCTCATACGTCGTATGCGTGCACCGTGGTAACTTCTCCCCAACGCATAGGGCAGGGGAGCAACCAGAAAAGGAGTTAGGTCCATGACCATTCTTCGCGAAACCAGCACCGAACGCCGCGCCCGTCGCGTGCGTCACAAGCTGCGCCTTGCCGCTCCTGGCAAGCTGCGCATGTCGGTCTACCGCAGCAACCTGAACCTCGCAGTTCAAATCATTGACGACACCAAGGGCGTAACCCTCGTGTCCGCAACCACCATGGAAAAGAAGCTTCGTGGCAGCCTGAAGAACGGCCGCGGTATGGAAGCTGCCGAATTCATCGGCAAGACCATTGGTGAGCGTGCCGCTAAAGCCGGTATCACCACCGTTTACTTCGACCGCGGTAGCTACCGCTTCACCGGTCGCCTCCGCGTGCTGGCCGATGCTGCCCGCGCTGCCGGTCTGCAATTCTAAGCTTAAGGAACAGAGATTATGAGCGAAGTTCAAAACAACGAAACCCGCAACGAGGGCCGCACCCCCCGTGGTGAAGGCCGTCGCGACCGCGAAGAGCGCGAGCGCAGCGAATTCGTAGACAAACTGGTCGGCGTTCGCCGCGTTGCCAAAACCGTTAAGGGTGGCCGTCGCATGGCGTTCGGTGCTCTGGTTGTGGTTGGCGATGAAGCTGGCCGCGTAGGTTTCGGTCAAGGTAAGGCAAAGGAAGTTCCCGATGCCGTCCGTAAGGCCACCGATGAAGCCAAGCGCACCATGGTTCGCGTTCCCCTCCGTCAAGGTCGCACCCTGCACCACGACGTAGCCGGTACCTTCGGTGCCACCCGCGTGATCATCAAGCCAGCTGTACCGGGTACCGGTATCATTGCAGGCGGTCCAATGCGCGCAATCTTCGAAGCTATGGGTATCAAAGACGTTGTGGCCAAGGCTATGGGTTCTACCAACCCGTTCAACCTGATCCGCGCAACCTTTGCTGCATTTGCTGCTATCGAAACTCCGCGCAGCATTGCTGCCAAGCGTGGCCTCAAGATCACCGACCTCGCACTGCACGCTGTAGAAGCGGCTAAGGGCGTTGGCGACCAGAAGGAAATGCTGGAAAAAGAAGCCCGTGCTAAGGCTAAAAAGCAAGCTGCCCGTGATGCTTCCCGCGAAGCCCGCGACAGCAAGCGTGGCCCCCGCAAGGATGGTGAACGTGCCGCTGGCGGCCGTGGTGGTTCCCGCCGCGATGCTGCTCCAAAGGTCGTAACCGTCACTAAGGGCGAAAGCATGGCTGCCGCTACCGCTGCTCCTGCAGCCGAAGGCACCCAAGAGTAGTTTAGGATGAGGGCGCTAGGTCAAACTGGCGCCCACCTCTCAAACTCAAAAATTCAATCAATGGCAATATAAGGGAAACCGAGTCATGAAATTAAACCAACTGAGCGATAACCTCGGCGCCAACAAGGCAAAAACCCGCGTAGGTCGCGGTATCGGTAGCGGTAAGGGTAAAACCTCCGGCCGTGGTGTTAAGGGTCAAAAAGCCCGTAAGTCCGGTAACGTACGTGCAGGCTTCGAAGGCGGTCAAAACCCGCTGTACCGTCGCCTCCCGATGCGCGGCTTTAACAACGCCAACTTCACCACCACCTACGCCGAAGTGAACGTCAGCACCCTGCAACGCATGGTCGAAGACGGTCGCCTCGATGCCTCCAAGCCAGTAACCGTAGAAAGCATCATCGCGTCCGGTCTGACCAAGAAGGCTTACGATGGTCTGAAGATCCTCGGTAACGGCGAAGTGAGCACCAAGCTGACCATCACCGCTGCCGCTGCGTCCGCCAGCGCCATCGAAAAGATCAAGAAGGCTGGCGGTTCCGTCACCCTGATTGAGAAGAAGGAAAACATCGGCCGCTACCTGCCCAAAGCAGAACGCACTGCCGAAGTGAGCCAAAAAGCCAAAGCCGCCAAGTAATTCTGGTAGCTCACCGCTTCACACAAGCCCTGGTCTTCCAGGGCTTGTGTGTTAGAGGGGGGTGGTATACTTAAGGGGTAGTTTCAATCTGAGGGAAAAAGCTGATGCCCAGAGAACTGTTTATACCGAGTCCTGAACCTTGGAGTGAAGAAGAGCGCCAGCGTATTCTGGGTGTCCTCAATCGCTCCGCCGACCGTGTCCAAGGTCGCCAGCGCCAAGAGTCCACGAGCTATGACCGTGCCGGGAACTTCAACCCTCGTAGCCCTGCTCATGAGGAGAGGATGCAGCGCTTCTTCGGCGAACATTACCAAGGCGTGAAAGCGGAGGTTGATATGCGCCGCGAAGTTGCTGATCTTGCGAAAGCGATGGATTCGGGACAAATCCCATCCTCTCCGGAAGCCGCACAAGCTATTATCGATCGCCAGCAGGATCTCATGGCGAATCATACGAGCTATGTTATTCCTACCGAAGATCTGGATTTCGACTCACTCCGCATCTGATCCGAAGTCATACCTTCGGTTAACAAATCAAAACGGCACCGCAAGGTGTCGTTTTACACACCTATCTGCCGCAAATTCCACCACCGTACCCCAGCGTTCTGTTGCGATACTTTCGTAATTCACGTAAAAAGGTGAGGTTATTACTAGGAGAAAAACACGTTTATGGCCTCTCTCGGTCTCGGATCCCAGGCGGAAATCGCCGAACTTCTGACCAAGGCAAAAGGACTGCACAATCGCATCCTGTTTGTCCTGCTCGCTTTCATCATCTACCGTCTCGGTACCCACATTCCTCTGCCGGGTGTCGATGTCACCGTGTTGGCCAGCTACCAGCAGAACCTGCAAAGCGGCCTTTTTGGTCTCTTCAACATGTTCTCGGGTGGTGCCTTCTCGCGTATGGCGGTGTTTGCGCTGAATATCATGCCTTACATTACGGCCAGCATTATCATCCAGCTTCTCACCAGTACGTACCCCGCACTGGCCGAACTGAAGAAGGAAGGTGAGCCCGGCCGCCGCAAAATCAACCAATACACCCGTTACCTTACGGTTGTGCTGGCGTTTGCGCAGGGCTTCGGTCTGGCTTCCGGTATCCAGTACCAAACCGCCATCGTGAATGGCGAGGTCATGAATCTCGTCACCAACCCGGGCTTGGGCTTCCAATTGCAAACCGCACTGACCATCACCACCGGCACCATGTTCCTCATGTGGCTGGGTGAGCAGATCAACGTCCGCGGTATTGGTAACGGTATCTCGCTGCTGATCTTCGCCGGTATCGTCGCAACCCTGCCGTCCTCACTCTTCCGTATTCTGGAATTGGCCCGCACAGGCTCGATTTCCGAACTGCTGATCTTCATCATGGCCGTCGGTGCAATTGCCTCGATCTTCTTCATTACCTTCATGGAAACCGCCACCCGCCGTATCGCGATCCAATATCCGAAACGCCAGGGTATGTTCGGTGCCGTGTCGTCCGATAATAACCACCTGCCGCTCAAGCTGAACCTCGCCGGTGTAATTCCGCCGATCTTCGCCAGCGCGCTGCTTATGGTGCCTGTCACTATGGCGTCTTATGCTCCCGAATCGCAGTGGGCGCAGTTCATCGGTCAGTGGCTCACCCCGGGTAAACCGGTGTACCTCGCTGTGTTCGTCAGCATGATCATCTTCTTTGCGTTCTTCTACGTCGCAACGGTAAGCTTTAATGCGGAAGAAACCGCCGATAACCTCAAGAAGTCCGGCGCTTTCATTCCCGGTATCCGTCCTGGTGCCAGCACGGCGAAGTATCTCGATGGCGTGGCCACCCGCCTGACAGCTATCGGTGCGCTGTACCTCGCATTTATCTGTGCCGTGCCCGACTTGTTGCACCGCGATGCCACCCTGCCGTTCTATATCGGTGGTACCTCGTTACTAATTATTGTGAGCGTTACCATAGATACTGTGTCACGCATCCAATCTGCACTTATCGCCCAAAAGTACGAAAGCCTGCTGAAAAAGAGCAGTCTGAAAGGCAAGGGCGGTCTTATTCGTACCACCAACTCAGGACGTCGCTAAATTATGCTTATCGTACTCTTCGGCCCTCCCGGTGCCGGTAAGGGCACCCAGTCAGAAAACCTGGCCAAGAAGTTCAACATCCCCAGTCTCAGCACGGGCGATATGTTCCGCGCAGCCATCGCCGATGAAACGCCAGTCGGTGTTGAGGTGAAATCGGTCATGGAAGCTGGCGATCTGGTGAACGACGAGCTGGTCAACCGCTTGGTGTTCGAACGTATCGAACAGGACGACTGCAAAAACGGTGTAATCCTCGATGGCTATCCGCGTACCGTCGCCCAGGCCAAGGCGCTGGATAAATGGCTAGAAAGCCATCCCGCCTTCAGTCTTGAGAAGGTGGTGGAACTGAAGGTGGATGATGAAGCGCTGATCGAGCGCCGCGCCGGTCGCCTCTACGCTCCCAAAAGCAAGAAGGTCTACCACAAGCAGTTCAATCCTCCCAAGGTGGAAGGCATTTGCGATGTGTCGGGCGAAAAGCTGATCCAGCGCGATGACGATAAGCCGGAAGTGGTGCGCCACCGTCTCGATGTCTATAACGAGCAAACCGCACCGGTGCTGGGCTACTATCTGGCCCAAAACCGCCTGGTCACGCTCGATGGTATGGCGAATATCGACGAGGTCTTTGCCAACATCCTGAAGGTGCTCGGCGCCAAATAGGTCTCAATTTTAAAGCCCTCCGTTACGGAGGGCTTTAACGTTCCCCACTAAATACTAGACACCTAACACCAAACACTATAAGAAGCGCCCATGGCTAAAGATGATGTAATCGAATTCGAAGGCGTAGTGACCGAGTCGCTACCCAACACGCTGTTCCGGGTTAAGCTCGAGAACGGTCCAACCGTATTGTGCCATATTTCAGGCAAAATGCGGCAAAACAACATCCGTATTCTCGAAGGTGACAAGGTCACGGTGGAAATGACCCCGTACGACCTCACCAAGGGGCGTATTACCTATCGCAAGAAGGAACCCGCCCCCGGTGCTCCGGCTCCCACGCCGTCGCGCTAAACCTTCGTAGGGAAGGGGGCTTAGGCCCCCGCCTTCATCTGAAAGGTTGCTTAGGGTTGATCCAAAATCGTCTTAGGGGGCGATGCGGAAAAGCGAAGATGGAAGTCGAGCTTTTCCATTGGGTTGACCGGAGGAGCAGGTGCTTGTGATGAAAAGTCACACAGCGTCCTGCATTTTTCCTCTTGCCAAGCCTTTCTCAAACTGTTAATGCCCCCTCTGACCTCTAAGGAAGTGATTGAACATGCGTTACGCCTCATCCATCCGCGCTGAAAAAAAGCGCGACCGTAAACTGCAAGTGGTGCGCCGCACCCGTAACAAGGCTGGTAAGTTCTTGGGCCGTATCCGCATTGTCATGCGCGATAAACGTAACAACGGTAAAACCGGTCGTTACGGCGTTACTCAGGCTTAAGTCCTTGCAAGGGCTTGGTGGCGCAATTCTGCGTCAGGTTAAAGATAAATTCAAAGTAGGAGTGTAGCTCGTGGCACGTATCGCGGGTGTTAATATTCCGACTGACAAACAGGTGTGGGTAGCTCTTACCTACATTTATGGTGTCGGTCCGGTTACAACATACAAAATTCTGGAACAAGCTCAAGTCGAGCCAACACGTCGTGTTAACACGCTGTCGGACGATGAAGTCAGCCGTATCCGTAACGTAATTGACGCCAACTTCATGGTAGAGGGTGACCTCCGCCGTCAGGTGAGCCTGAACATCAAACGCCTGATGGACCTCGGTTGCTACCGTGGCCTCCGTCACCGCAAGGGCCTGCCGGTCCGCGGTCAAAGCACCCGCCACAACGCCCGCACCCGTAAAGGTCCGCGCAAGGCTGGTGTAGCAGGTAAGAAGAAGTAGGAAGTTAGGTAAGAGACATGGCTACTCCGCAAAAATCTAAGGCCGGCGCAAGCGCCCGCCCGATGAAGCGTAAGGATCGCAAGAATATTGCCTCCGCAACCGCTCACATCTACAGCAGCTTCAACAACACCATCGTGACCATCACCGATGCCCAAGGCAACACCATTGCCTGGTCCTCTGCTGGTCAGTCCGGCTTCAAGGGCAGCCGTAAGGGTACTCCTTTCGCTGCTCAGCTGGCCGCCGAAGGTGCAGCCCGTGCCGCTAAAGAGCACGGTGTTCGTACCCTCGACGTTCTGCTCCGTGGTCCCGGCTCCGGTCGCGAAAGCGCCCTCCGTGGTCTGCAAGCCCAAGGTTTCGAAATCAGCGCTATCCGCGATGTCACTTCGATCCCGCACAACGGTTGCAAGCCCCGCAAGCGCCGTCGCGTCTAATCAACGCAAACTTCTCTGGAACGCCGCACCGCGTTCCGGAGATTTCTCGCTTAACCGCGAGTAGGTGCACCGCCCGCAAGGGCCCAGATTACCAGAACTACCCGCCCGCAAGGGCCGGCAACATCAAATAAAAGGCGAAGGAAGGCGAACCCCATGCAAATTCAAGCCAACTGGAAAGAGCTCATTAAACCCACTAAAGTCGGTATGAGCGCCGGCACCGACGCCAAGAAATTCGCGACCTTCACTATCGAGCCCCTCGAGCGCGGTTTCGGCCACACCCTTGGTAACGCCCTGCGTCGCGTTCTCTTGTCCAGCCTGCAAGGCTCTGCCATCACCCACATCCGTATCGACGGCGCCGTTCACGAGTTCACCACTCTGCCGGGCGTTATGGAAGACGTGACCGAGATCATTCTGAACCTCAAGGCTCTCGCTATCCGTAGCCACGCTTCCGAGCCGAAGACCGTCATCCTGCACAAGAAAGGCGCTGGTCCTGTCACTGCAGCCGATATCGAAACCACCCACGACATCGAAGTTATCGATCCCAACCACCTCATCGCCACCTTGGCCGATAAGGGCGAACTGCGCATCGAGCTGACCGTTGGCACCGGTAAGGGTTACTCCCCCGCCGCCGACCGTAAGAACGAAGAGCGCCAACCAGGCAGCATCCTTATCGATGCCATCTACAGCCCGATCCGCCGTGTCAGCTTCAAGGTGTCCGACGCTCGTGTGGGCCAGATCACCGACTACGACAAGTTGGTCATGGAAGTCGAAAGCAACGGTGTAGTAGCCCCAGAAGACGCTCTGGCCTTCTCCGCCCGCATCCTGCAAGACCAACTCGGTGTGTTCATTAACTTCGAAGACATCGCCGACGACGCTGGCCGCCGCGACGACGTCATCGACATCAACCCGCACCTCCTGATGAAGGTCGACGAGCTGGAACTGTCCGTCCGTTCCGCCAACTGCCTCAAGAACGAAAATATCGTCTACATCGGTGACCTCGTTCAGAAGTCCGAAAGCGAAATGCTCAAGACCCCGAACTTCGGCCGTAAGTCTCTCAACGAGATCAAGGACGTGCTCGGTCAAATGGGTCTCGGCCTCGGTATGCGCCTCGACGTATGGCCACCCGAGAACATCGAAGATCTGGCCCGCCGCCTCGACAAAACCTTCTAAGGTCGCGTCACAAAAAAGGAGCCGAAAGGCTCCTTTTTCTATCGAATAATCCTTGACACTCCCGCCAATTCACCCCATAAGGCCCCCTAGTAAAGAATTTAGGAGACCTATGCCATGACACACGGCGTATCCCATCGTCACTTCGGCCGCGACACCACCGCTCGCAAAGCATTGCTGCGCGGTCTGGCCATGAACATCATCGAGCACGGCACGATCGAAACAACCTTGCCTAAGGCTAAGGATGCCCGTCGCGTGATCGAGCCCCTCATCACCAAGGCACGTGTAGATACCCTTGCCAACCGTCGTGATGTTGCCAAGACCGTGACCAACCCGATCCTGCTGAAGAAGCTGTTCGAAGAGATCGCTCCCCGCTTTGTAGGCGTTAACGGTGGTTACACCCGCGTGATCAAGGCTGGCTTCCGTCAGGGCGATGCGGCCGACATGGCACTCATCCAGCTGACCAAGTAGTCTCTGAATTCTTCAAAAAAGGCGACCTCAGGGTCGCTTTTTTGTGCGCACGGGTTGCCATCCATATCCATCGGCGCACAATCCTTCCGTTTAAAAAAGGAGGAAATCCCCCATGACCGACCTCATCTACCGCCCCCGCCGCCTGCGCCGCACGCCCGCGCTCCGCAATATGGTGCGCGAAACCCAACTCAACGCCAGCCAGCTTGTCTATCCGCTTTTTATTGAAGAAGGTATCGAAGAAACCCAGCCCATTTCCACCATGCCCGGCATCGTCCGTTACCCAGAAAAACAGATCGATAAAGCGGTGAAAGAAGCGCAAGCCGCCGGTATCTCCAGCCTGCTCCTCTTCGGCGTGAGCCACCACAAGGATGAAACAGGGTCGGATAGCCTCAAGGAAGATGGTTTGCTCTCCCGCATGATCAAGCGCGCGAAGGATGCCGCGCCGGATATGACCATCATCTCCGACAACTGCTTCTGCGAGTACACCAC
>QFOU01000044.1 GCA_003241595.1 Pseudomonas fluorescens | reverse complement strand
TGATCGTATTGCTGTAGCCAGTGGAAACCAGAACATCGGGACTCCACCAACGCGTAGAAAACACTTCGCATTTCTCTGACAAAGCTGCGGCTGTGATGGCCCATGTGGAGAGCGAGGCCGGTATGTTCGGTGCCGGTAATTTGTATGCTTTGGGCCGTGGTGCGCGGGGTGTTGAGGTGGGCTATTATGATGCCGAGCGCCAGTTGTATCGACTGGTGGAAGTTCAATACCGCGAGCCTGCCAAGCAGTGGCGTTTGCGATTGGCCGATGGCCGGTTGGTGGCGACATTTGACAAAGCCAAGTTGCGTTTGCGTGGTGCGACCGTGGAAGAGGTGGCGATGGTGCCGCGTGTGCATGTGGCGTACTTCAGTGGCGACACCCTGCTGGATGCCAAGCCGCTGGCGTATGCGCACAATGATTTCACGCTGGTGCCGTTTGTGTATAAGCGCCAGCGCGGGGATGGGCGTCCTTATGGTTTGGTGCGCGCGGCGCTAGACCCCCAGCGGGAGTTGAACAAGCGTCGTAGCAAAGCCATGCATTTACTGAATACGGCACAGGTGATCGCTGACATTGATGCGGTAGATGACCCGAACGTGCTGGCGAAGGAAGCGGCGCGACCGGATGGCATCATTCTGAAGCGGGCTGGTAAGGATTTGCGGATTCTGCGTAATACCGACCTGGCGATCAGCCAAGTGCAGGTAATGGAACAGGCGGGGCACGATATTCAGGATGTGATCGGAGTGTATGACGAATCCATCGGCAAGCCGAGCAATGCGACCAGTGGCGTGGCGATTCAGCAGCGCCAGATGGCCGGTAACCTGAACCAGATGTTTGCGTTCGATACGTTGCGGTTGCTCAAGAAGAGCCTTGGGACTCAGGTGATGGAATTGGTGAAGCAGTTCTTTACCGAGGAGATGGTGATTCAGATCACTGACAAGTTGGGGGCCGGGCGGATCATTCGGTTGAATCAGCCGGTGTTGGGGCCGGACGGCGTGCCGGAGCGGCATAAGGATGGCACGCCGGTGGTGGTGCCTGACCTTTCCCGTGGGACATTTGATGTGGTGGTTGAGGAAGTGAGCGATGTACTGAGTGCGCGCGAGCTTGAGAATCAGCAGTTGGAGTTGTTGATGAAGGCTGGGGTGCCGGTGCCGCCTTCCGTATTAGTAGAGGTCAGCGGAGTATCTCGGAAAGAGGAGATTCTTGCTGGTTTGGCTAAGCCTCAGGACATGCAATAGAGAGCAGGTAACTCCTGCTCTTTTTTTTAAGGAAAGACATTGAGAATGAAATTTGGATTTGGCGGTAAGGCCGGGCAGGTTCCGGTTGGGAAGCTCGAAGAGATTAAGAAGCAGTTGGCGTCGGTGCAGGGCGCGGCCAGTGCTCAGAAGGTTGGTGGCGGTGAGACCATTGCGGACGATGGTGTCATTCCGGCTGACAGACAAACACAGATTGCCAGTGACGAGGCGCTTGTGCGCGAGGCGCTGGCGCTGGTGGGCGTGGAGTATGATGCGCTCATCAAGATGGATGGGCAGAGTGTCTATTCCAATGCGGTGAAGGCGAATCCGGCACTGTTGAAAGATGTGCTGGCGAGTGAGCGACCGGTACTGGCCGCGCTGAAAGTGGCGATGGGATTCAAACCCGTGGCCGACTTTGTGGGCAAATACGGGAGTTCTCCGGAGGACATCAAAGCGGCTATGCGCGCAGAGTTTGAGGCTGAGATGGCTTCGAAAGAGCAGGGAGCCAAGGCAGAAGGGCCGGTGTTCTCCGGCAAGAAGCCGACGGCGAGAGCGAGCGAGCCAGTGCGCAAGGGCAAGCTGGCGGATGTGTTTGGGAAGTAATGAATAGCCGCGGTGACGCGGTTTTTTTAGTAATGAATTAGAAAGTTAGTGAGTATGCCGACTCCGACAATTGATACCACTCATGGCGTCACTGCCGAACAGTGGAGTAATGAGGTATTCAGTGAATATCTGGCGCAGAACCCGTTCTTTACCTTTATGGGCACGAGTTCGCATAACATCATTCAAGTGAAGGAAGAGCTGACCAAGGCTCCTGGTGATGCCATCACCGTGCAGCTGCGTGCCAAGCTTTCCGGCGCGGGTATAAGTGGCAGCACCAGCTTGAAGGGAGCCGAAGAGGATTTGGTGTTCTATGACCAGCGCCTGCTGGTGGACACCATTCGTCATGGTGTACTGCTGAAAGGCGAGATGAGCGAGAAGCGTGTGGCGTTTGACCTGCGTAACCAAGCGCGTGAAGCTCTGGTAGACTGGGCGAGCGATAAGCTGCGCAAGGACCTGGTGGCTGCATTGACCAACACTTCGATTGGTCGTGATCGTAGCCGTTACCTGTACGGCATTAGCGATACCAACTGGAATGCCACCCACGCGACTGCGTTGGCCACTGTGGACAACACCAATGACAAGTTGACCACTGCGGCCATTAGCCGTGCCAAGCGCAAGGCGTTGCTGGAGGGTAGCCGCAAGGTGCGTCCCTTCATGCTGAAGGATGGCAACAAGGTGGAAGAGGTGTTCGTTCTGTTTGCACACCCGTACTGTGTGCGTGACCTGCTGGCTGATGCGGATTTCAAGGCACTCAACACCTACATTCCGACCACCTTGGGTGACAGCGTTCTGGTGCATGGTCAGCGTTACAAGGGCATGTGGGATGGTGTGATGATCTTTGAAACCGAGATGCCTCTGCTGCCGACTGCCGGTACCAGTGGTATTGCAGTGGGCCACAACGTGCTGTGTGGTGCTCAGGCGTTGGCCGTTGCCTGGGGCAAGCGCACCAACTACAAGGAAGATGTGGATGACTACGGCCACTCCAACGGCTTTGCCATTGATGAGATCCGTGGTGTGAGCAAGCTGGTGTTCAATGGTGTGGACCATGGTGTGGTCAACCTGTTCAATGCTGCGGTTGCAGACTAAGGATGGAATGCAGAAAGGCCCCTCGTGTGAGGGGCCTCTTATATTGAGATTTTTGTGAACGGGTCAGGGAATGCTGTAACGCTTTTTAACGAGTTGGCTTGCCTTGATATAGATGTATATCGACAAGAGATAGCTGAGCTCTTTTGGATAACCCAGATTGTAGATCGCTCCGGTAACGCAAAGAGCTAAGCCGATGCAGCAGACATGGGCTTGGGTTGCGTTGTCAGCGCTTTGAGGAGTCTGCTTTTTGTTCCAGCGACGGAGTATTTGTCGTTCTTGAGGGGTACTGGTTACGATGCCGATAATGGAATACGTAATGTACATGGTGAAGAAGCCGAGGATGACTGGAATGATATTCCAGAACGAGAGAGTGAACAGCGTTACGTACAGACCGAGGATAGTCGCGAGAGTGCGACATGCGATGCGGTGCATGGTAGCTCCTAAACGGGTTATGTGAACCTATATGATATTTGAAATAGGGTTTTTGGGATGAATGTCAATGAGATTAGAGACCGGATTGTAGAGTTAAGCCACCAAAGTGCGGGTGATGGTGAGGTTCAGGCCAAGGCTTTGGGGTGGTTGAACGCGGCCTATCATGAGATTATGGACGAAGTGGTGGTGTATTTGCCGCCCAGTTTACAGGTGCGTGAGACGGTTGTGACTGCGGCGGATGGTACGGCGGTTATGGCGCAGGTACCCTACCGTGTGATGAAGGTTGTGGATAGTGTGCGCGGCAAAGTGCTGGAAGCCGTGAGCCCGCTGGATATCATGGAAATGGATCCGCAGGGGCAAGCCACGGGTTTTCCACAGCGATACACCGTGACGGCGGAGGGAGTGCAGGTGCATCCGGCTGCCGAAGGTGTCGAGCTGGGTGTGCTGTATGTGCCGTTAGTTGTAGATTTGGAAGAAGGCGGGCCGGAAGGCTCGATTTTTTTACCGCATGCCTACCACAGCGCGCTGGTATGGGGCGGGCTTGTATGGAGCAGTCTGTTTGAGCGCGGTTTTGGCAGCGGGGCGGAGATCCAGCTGTATATGCGCCAATGGTTGGACGCCAAGCAACGCGTGAAAATGGGGCTTTTGCATAATCTGGCCAATCGTTTGCGTGTGCAGCCGTTTGATGCGGCCTGATTTTAAGAATTGAGAAGAGGAGGGGTGCCGATGAAGCGCGATTTGGCGACTGTGGCGATTCCATTCCCCAAAGGACTGATGAGTACGGCGCGGAGTGTTCTTTCCATGCCCGTTACCATGGGTCGAGAAGTGCGTAACGCCCTGATGAGCACGGACGGGGCGGGGAGCAAGCGCAACGGTGTGGTTGCTTTTGGGCCGGCTCTTGCGGGAGAGGTGATCACGGCTGTTATGAGTTTTACCGCATTGGCCGGACAGCAGCTTATGGTCGCGACGGATGCGGGTAAGATCTACCGGCTGGATGGCGGGGCCTGGGTACAGGTTTGGAGTGGTTTGAACGGTGCGGGAGTTGTGCGTACTGTTGTATTCGATGGTCGGTTACTGCTGTGCAATGGTGTGGACGACCTGTTGGCCTGGGATGGCACGAGTTGGAGTGTGGTTCGCCGCTTTGTTGACGATGCGGCGACGGGTTTGACCTATGTGAACGCCACGACCTTTAAGATCAACAGCGATGCCGGGCTTTATGCAGTTGGAAACCCTGTACGGGCGGTGGTGGCAGGTGTTGAAGTGACCAGTACCGTTGCCAGTGTGAGTGTTGCGGGTGCTGTCGTGACGGTGGTACTGGCGGCTTCGGTTTTAGCGAGTACCCTGACAAAAGTTGCGTTCAGTGTGAAGCCGCCGAAGATGGCGGGCCTTGTGGCCGTGCATGACCGTTTGTGGGGATTTGGCAAAGGTGTGTTGAGTGCTGGTATGAGCGGTGATGTTGACCGTCTGCGTGTGTATTACACTTACGGCGTGAATGACTACGCTGCCTGGCCTGACCCTGAGACGGGTATCATTCCCAGTTTGAATCTGGCGGATAAAGCCGGACTTTCGGACGAGCTTATGGCCATGAGCGTGAAGGATGGGATGACCGTGTTCATTGGTCGGAACCATCTTCAGCTTTGGACCGGCAGCAGCCCCGGAGCGAATGGCGACTTTGCATGGGCCAAGACCATTCCGTTAGGCGTAGTGCATGGCAATGCTGTATTGGAATTGCCCAACGACCTGTTATTTGTTAGTCGGCAAGGTGCGCGCACCTTAAGCCGCACCCTTCAGACCGAGCAGTTGGATGTCAGTGATGTGGGGAGCGAGCTTGACCCGACCATTACGGCTTTGGTGTCTAAAGTGATGGCGGCTCCTGCGCTTTACAAGCGTGTTGTGGGCATGCGTCATGATGGACAGGGGTGGTTCGGGCTGGCCATGGATGATTGCACCCTTGTGTGGCAAGTTGGCGCTTTTGGCCATGGCTGGGTTGTTTTTGATGGTGTGTTTGCGGGTGTGACAGCCGCGCATTCGGCGCCAGACGGTGAGTTGTATATCGCCAAGGGTGGAATGCTCTATCGGTACAGCCTTGAGACATGGAGCGACGACGGGCACCTATTACCCTGCGGTGGTGGATGCCGTGGGTAAACCCCGGGAACCGCAAGCGTTGGGCCAATAAATACGTGGAAGTGTTGGTCGACCGGATTGTTGACGTTGCCTTCCAGTTGCGGCGTTACCGTGACTATGACGATGCGAGCCCGAGAGTTGTGGCTTTGGTGAGCCCCAGTGAACCGAATTACTGGGATATGACCGAGTGGGATGAGGGTCTTTGGGACTCGGGGAATGCCGCTTTACCTCTTGTGCGTGATCATGTTGTTGCCGACAGCTTTAGTTATGCCCTTGAGAGCAGTACGACCAACGGGCCCTTTACGATTTTTGGACTTAAACTTTATGGAGTTGCCGAACGATGACCAATAAATATCAGCGCCCCGCCGGGGCGTTTTCTGGTGCCAGTGGCCTTGCCAACCGCACCAAATATCAGGACGACGCGAATGCGACGCCGAAGCGTGCCATCAGCAGTGCCAAGGTGGATGGCGATCTTAACTATGTAATTGAGGCCCTGAACGGGATCGATGAAGCCAGTGGTGCGCGTGCGAGTATTCACGAGCGACTGAACGTATCGCTGAATGCGGATGGTACGCTCAAGACCAGTGTTGCGGGCGCCCTTGATGAATGGATTGTGCACCAGAACGCCGGTGCCATGACGCGCCTGGACAACAATACCATCAAGATGGTGGGTGACTGGCGCGGCATTTACCAAGTGAACCGTCGGGTTAAGTTAACCTTTGCGGGTAGCAGCCTTGTGGGTGATGTGGCGGAAGTGAGTTTTGCCGACGGTGCGACGACACTGGTGTGTATCGATCTTATTGATGGCAACGGTTACCTTGGTGTGATTGCCGGTGTGCCGACGCAGATCGCTTACGGGCCGTTGACGGGGGGTGAGCGCGGGAATTCTCCGCGCCGCTTCAATGGCATTAAAATTCCGGCCGGTTATACGACGTATGAGATTGTGGGGGCGGGGTCTAACCTTATTATTGTGCGTGATGGAGCGAGCATTGTCGCTGTAAATGAAAGTGGTATTGCGGGGCATGCCCCGGGCAGTGTAGGCGTCTCGGCGCTGACCAGTGAAGCCAGCGGCAAGCTGGTGCCGAGTGGTGCTGTGATGCCGTTTGCGGGGGCGAATGCTCCGACCGGTTGGTTGATGTGTGCCGGGCAAACGGTGAGCCGCTTTACGTATTCCGCACTGTTTACCGCAATTGGTACGACATATGGCGCCGGCGATGGAGCAACCACCTTTGCGCTACCTGATATGCGTGGGCGTGCTGCATTCGGTATGGACAATATGGGTGGCACGGACAGTGGTCGTTTAAGTGTAGCGAATACTCTCGGTTTGAGTGGCGGTGCCCAGACCAAGAGTGGCAGTACGGCGGCGTATACGCTGACGGTTGCGGATATTCCGGCGCACACCCACGACGCGAGCCAAGTGTACTCGGCAACCGTGAGTGGGAGTACGGGGCTTTCGACATTGTATGACATCGGGACTGCGGGGAACCGTGTGGTGACCAAGAGTACCGGCGGTGGCGGTGGGCACAGCCATGCCATTACCAACTTTGATGTGATGCCGCCGTTTCTGCTGATGAACTATATCATCAAGGTTTAACCGTATGATGGTCGAAGCTTTAGGGCAGGGGCATTGGCCGGAGTTGTACCGGCTGATGGTGGCGCGGAATTTTCCTGATGTGCCTCCCAAGTATGTAGATGCGGTTCCGTACTTTAGGAAAGCTAGGTTGTACGGCTTGATGGAAGGTAGTGAATTGGCTGCCGGATTTGTCTTTGGGCCACCCGAAGATGGGGTGGCCTATTTTGATGTGGTGTGTACGGCGCGGCAGAAGGGAGTGTGGGCTACGTTTCCGGTATTGCGCAGTTTGTTCGATGTTGCGTTTTGCGAGATGGGGCTGCGGTGCGTGTGGGTTCAGCCGGAAAACAAGGTGGCACTTAAAGCTGCGTTGAAAGCCGGGTTTGTGGCGGCGACTCCGCTGGATGTGGAGAAGCCTATTCTGGTGATGACACCGAGTTTGCTGCCGCGGAAATTCAAAGAAAAGAGGAATTAACATGGGAAGTTTATTTAAAAGCAGCACGCCTGCTCCGACTCCACCGGCTCCGCCGAGTACGGTGCGAGATGAAATCAATGGTGTGGAGCAGGTTCCGGTTAAGAATGCCGATGGTAGTATTACTTATATTACGCGGGCCATTCCGCTGACAGCCGAGCAAAAAGCTCAGAAGGAGCAATTAGATGCCATCATGGCCGAAAGTTTGGTTGAGATTCAGAAGTTGTCGTCCAGCGACTACGCCATGGATGCGGATACCCAGCGTATTTTGAGCCAGTGGCAGAGTGCTCAGAATGAATTGCTCAGCACGCAGGTGACCAAGCGTACTGCGAGTGAAGAGGAGACTCTGGCGCGCCGTGGATTGACGGACAGCACCGCGGCAAGCGATGTACGGCGTCAACGCGTACTTGACCAGCAGCAGGCTGAAAAGAATATCAGTTTGATGAGCGATGAGATGGCTAGTCAGATTCGCAATGAGCAACTGAGCTTGCAGCAGAACCTTTATAATCTTGCTGCGAACCAGACCGATGTAGCGGCAGCGCGCACGGCGCAGGCTGCAGCCAAGGCCCAAAGTACGGCGTTGGCGATTAACGCGCAGCGTCAGGCCAGTTTGCTGGATTATTATGGTGGTGGCAGTGCGTTTGGGGATTCGTTCAACACAGCGCTAGGAAGTTCGTTGGGTAAAAGCGTGGTGACTGGTGTTGGCAGTATGCTGGGCAGTTTGTTTAGCAGCAAGGATTAGGGAGAGCGGATATGACGACAATTCAGGAGTGGAAAGATAAGGAGTTTCTGCCGTGGAAAGCGCAGATGGAGAAGCATATCGAAGCACGCAACCAGTAAGCGGCGAGATTCAAGGAGTATGCCCCGCAGTTGCAGAGCATTGTGGCGATGTTGATCGAGGGGCGTACCAAACAGGCGGTGATGGCTTGGAATACGTTACAGCTGCATCCGAAACTTAAGGACATTCGAGTAAGTGGTGATGGTGAGGCTTTGACGCTGGTGCCGACGGATGGGGCTTTGACGGTGTTGAAGCTTGATGAGGTCATCGTTGAGCTTCAGGCAGTATTGAGAGCGTAAAAACAAACCGCCTTGCGGCGGTTTGGAATTAGTCGGCCTTTGCTTGGTCGAGAAGACGGTTCTTGATGTCTTCGGCCAGTTTGCGGTCGGACTCGGGGTCGGTTTTCTCGTTCGTAATGAGTTCCCCGATGAGAGCTTGCCAATCTTCTTCCTGAGATTGGGGGAAGACGCGCTGATCGAGATAGATTTCCCAGAACAGGGCAACTTCGTTCGAGAGACGGGGATCGATAATCGCTTGGCGCTGGTAGCCGAGGATGGCGGTGTCGTGCAGCGAAACAATCACTTGCTTGCGGGTGTGGTAGGCCAGATTGCCACGGTATGAGCGACCGAGAACGGATTGCAACATCTCGTAGATATCTTCCTCGTTCTGGATGAGGCCGGTTTGGCAGCGGGGGTCTTCTGGTACCAAATAGCCGAAACGTGTGATGAGATCGGCCGTGGCAGGGGGGAAATCGAATGTAATTTCCTCTCCGTGGCGGGTAAGAAGAATATTATAGCGTTGCGGCGTGAGCGGGTTGCCTGCGATGGGCTTGCCCGGATCGGTTTCTGCGCCGGAAAGGGGAGTCTTGCTGCGTGTCATGGGAGACAATCTAGCCTTTTTAAGGGGTGGTATGCAAGCTGAGTGCCTTTTTTTAGGCACTTTTTGGAGGATTTGAGTGGGGGTGTGTTGAAAATGGATACGCTTAAGCAACGGGAAGTAAATCGTATGAATGAACAGGACTTTGGTTTGCGTGACCTTGTTGATGAAGTGCGCGGGCTGAGGGGAGATGTGAACGGCATCAAACAGGAGCTTGAGCATTATCGTGGCTTTATAGCCGGAGCGGCGTGGTGTTTTGCCGGTGTTTCCGCCATGGCTGGCTTTGTATGGGGTGCTTTGTTCGATAATTAAATGAGGTGAAGTGTCATGAGTATTTTGACGATGGCATTGCCGATTGTGACGGCGATCAATGGTTTGTTGAATGACAAAAAAGCCGATGTTGCCGCCAAGACCGGTTTGAGTGTGGAGACCGTTGGTAAAGTCAGTGGTGTGGTAGGCGACTTGTTAACCAAGGATGAGCGCGTGGTTGAAGCTATCATGGCGGAAGTTGACAAGGCGCGGACGCATGATGCGGGTATGGTGGCCTCTAATATTTTACCGCTTGTGAGTTTGCTGCGGGGCTTGGTGAGGCCGGTGATTACATTGACGGCATTCTTTTGGTACGTGTACGCACGTTGTGCCGGTTTACCCATGAATGGCGAGGACTATGCCATTGTGGGTGGAATTATGGCGTTCTGGTTTGGTTTACGTCCGTTTGAAAAGGGTGATGACAACAAGAATGTGGCTGTTTCACAACCAATGCGCGGCAAGTAAGACACACCGCATATATGCAACTAAGCCTGCCTGAGCCGCAGGCAATAGCTTTTGCGCATGAACTTCCGCTATGTTACTTAAGCACTATTAGATAACTTACGGATAAGAAGCCTTACCTACCCATGGCCACCGATAATTCCAACAACGCACCCGGTACCCAGGCCGAAATGGATGATATTTTGTCGTCTATACGTTCGACCATGGCAGAGGAGGGGGCCAAGGTTGGCAGCGGCAGTGCTGACCTGATCGAGGCTGCTGCTGCACAAGATGCCGCCGATGAAGATATTCTTGACCTTGCTGAAACCGATATGGTTGCCGGTGACTCTGGTGAAGAGGCGGACGAGTTGATCGACCTTGATGCGTTTGCCAACAGTGGCGAACAAAAGACCGTTGCCCCTACCGATGCAGCCGCGCTTGCTGCCGATATTTTGGGTGAACAGGCTGAAATCGATGAGATTACTGCTGCCAACAAACCCGCAGATGTTGTTGCATCGGCATCTTCTGGTGAGGCTGCGGATGAGTTTGACCGTTTGCTGGCTGAGATCTCGCAAGAGCAGCAGCAGCAGGTTGTGGCTTCGGAGATTTCCAAACAGGCTTTGATGGATGAAGAAGAGCCATTGGGTGGTCTTGAGGATGAGTCTTCTGAAGAGAATTCTGATGATGTTTCTGAGCCGGTCGCGACTGAGAATCTGGCTGAGGCTGTGACCGAGGAATTGGTGACAGCTGCGGCTCCTGTCATGACCAGTAAAGGCAAGGCTTCTTTCGATCTTGGTATGGTTGATGGGCCGAATGGGGTGCAGATTGCCTTCCCAGCCGAGGTCTTGGCTATGGCCTTGCGTCCGATGGTTCAGGAATGGTTGACCAAGAACCTTCCGGCCGTTGTGGAACGGTTGGTGAAGGATGAGATCTCCAAGCTTACTCAAAACTAGACAAATTGCTTTGTGGCGGGGCCTTTCGGCCCCGTTTT